>DATEJJ010000215.1:0-20395 GCA_035278125.1 Rugosimonospora sp. | reverse complement strand
CCCCCGCACCACCCGATCCAACTCCACCCCCGACATCACCCCAACCTCCGACACCAACCCACCCGAACCAGCCACCAACCCACCCAACACCACACCCAACCGCTGCACCCAACCAGCCACCACCACCTCCGCGAACAGGTCCCGGCGGTACCCGAGGCTCCCGACAAGCCGGTCACCCTCGTGGGTCACCTGCAGGGCGAGGTCGTACTTCGCCGAGTCGACGTCCGCGGCCACCAGGGAGCTGACCGGCCGCGTGATCTCATCGATCCCGGTGAAGCACAGCGGGGCCGCGCCGGCGTGCAGCATCTGGCACGTCGCCCGCACGAGCGGGTGGCGCCCTGCGTCGCGGGGCAGGCTCAGCCGGTCGACCAGCGACTCCAGCGGCAGGTCGGTGTCGGCGAGCACGTCGAGCGTGGCGCGCCGCGCCGTTGCGAGCAGGTCGGCAACAGTCAGGTCGCGGGTGATCTGCAGCCGGACCGGCACCAGGTTGGCCAGGCAGGTCACCACGTCCTCGTCCGGCTGCACCGCCCTTCCCTCCGTCGGCACGCCGACCACGAAGTCGTCCGCCCGCAGCACGCGGGAGAGCAGGATGGCGAACGCAGCAAGGCAGACGGCGAACACGGAGGTGCGGTGCCGGGCGGCGAGTTCGGCGACGCGTGCCGACAGTTCAGGGTCCAGCTCGAAGTAGTGCGACCCGCCCGAGCTGGGACGCGCCGGGGCACCCGGCTCGGCCCGTAGCAGATCCAGCGGAGGCACCCCGCGCAGCCGCTCCGCCGCCGCGTCGAGCCGGGCCTGCTTCGCCGGCGTGGCCCACCGCACGGCTTCCTCGCGGGCGGTCGCGATGGGCGAGCGCGGCGGTGCCGGGGGCAGCGGTACCGCGGTGGTCAGGTGGTTGTAGATGGCGGCCAGATCCCGCAGGAGCGTATCCACGGCGGTCGCGTCGCACACGATGTGGTGGAGGGTGAGAACCAGTTCGTGCCGGTCCCCGGCGAGGCGCACGAGGCTGGCCCGGAAGGACGGCTCATTCGCCAGGTCGAACGGCGTTCGCGCGGCCGCGGCGGCCAGCCGCTCCAGTTCCCCAGCCGGGTCGGGCGAGCCGGTCAGGTCATGGCATTCGACAGAGGGCGCGGTCGGCGGATCCACCACCTGGTACAGGCCGTCGGCGGACACGAACCGCGTGCGCAGCGCGGGATGGCGCACGCACAGCAGCCGCAGGCCAGCCAGCATCTGGTCCCGGTCCAGCTGCCCCCGCAACGGAAGGCGCACGGTCAACAGGTACGCGGTGCCGGACTCGTCCAACTGCGTCGCCGCCCACACCGCGCGCTGCGCGAACGACACCGGCCCGACGACCTCGGTACCCGTTGCCCCGACACTCGCCGCCTCGACACTCGCCGCCTCGATTGCCACGACCCACCCACCGTTCAGTCGCTCGAACCGCCGCGGACACTCCGCGGTCGCATGTCCGCCCACGCCTCGGCAATGTGGCCGAGGCACTCGGCCTTGTCGCCGGCGGCTCCCGTCTCCCGCCAGCCGGCAGGCAGTGCGCGGCCCGCCGGCCAGATCGAGTACTGCTCCTCGTCGTTCACCACGACGGTGAACACACCGTCGTCGGATCGCTCATCGCTCATCTACGCCTCACTGACAGAAACCCGCACCGGCGCGGTGGCGGGGACACGGCTTCGAACGAACTCGTCGAGCAGCTCCCGGTATGCCGCGCGGTACGCGATGCTGAACCGGTCAGCCGCGGTGTGCACCTGGGTGTCGGTTTCCAGGGGCGCCTCTGCCGGGAACTGGTTCTCCACGATGATGTGGTCCTCCTCGAACACCTGGCGTTCGTACTCCGCCGCGTCGCTCACGCGCAGCCCGGTCGCGGACGCGGACGCGTCGATCGCGACGATCCAGAACTGGCGCACGCGCGAGCCGTCCGCTGTGAGGGGCACCGGGAACTGGCCAATGAGGCGGCACCCCTGGCCGGGCGACGAGACCCGGATGGACGCGAACCCCGGCAGCAGCAGCCGGTAGTCGAGCACCTGCTGGGAGGCGGTGCTGGTGCGCGCCCGCGGCTCCAGATCGGTCGTCAGCGTCCAGCTGAGTTCCCGACCCGATCGCATGACCCGGTACGGTGCGACGACGCGTTCCAGATCCGGACCCATGGAACCGGCGTGCACGAAGGGGAAATGCGCCCTGTCGCGGAAGTTCTCGGTCAGCTGGCGCAAGCCGCAGCGCAGGTCGTACGGTTCGCCGGCGGTCGTGTGCCAGCCGTCGTCGAGGTTGTCCGCGAGGCGCGGGAACGGCAGGTACGGTGGTTCGAGGCAACTCCACACTAGGCCGTAGGCGGTACGCACCGGATAGGTACGCAGCCGGATCGGGGTGGCGTGGGCACCGGAGGCCAGCGAGGGGACGTGCCGGCAGGCTCCGGTGCCCGGAGCGAAAAGCCAGCCGTGGTAAGGGCATTCCAGCGCGCCGTCGGTCACGCGTCCCAACCACAGGGCGACGCCCCGGTGCGGGCACGCGGCGGCGGCCACGGTGACCGCGCCGTCCACTGCGAACACGACAAGCTCCGTGCCGAGGATGTTGCCCGCGACCACGCCCTGCCGCACATCCGCCAACCGGGCAACCGGTAGCCAGGTGCGGGCGAGTAGTTCGAATTCGGCCGGCGTCACCAATCAACTCCTCTGTCGCCGGGGCGCCGAAAGCGCCAACCAGAATGACTGTAACTGCGGTGAGCGGCCGGCACATTGGCCGTTTCCGGCCTGGCCGGGATGCGCCAGCGATCGCCACACCGAGGCGTTACCGCGAGGGCGGCCGGGTCGGCGCGCAGTCGGTCAGGCCAACCGGCGCGCCCATCGCCACCAGGATCTCGCGGGTACCGGTGAACGGTTCGCGGCTGTGCGCCGTCCTGACGTTGTCAACGATCAGCAGGTCACCGGCGCACCACGCCTCGCGTACCGTGAGGCCTTCGTACACGCCGTTGATGGTCCGCACCACGTCCTCGCCGATCGGTTCCCCGGTCCCGTATCGCGTGTTGAAAGGCAGGCCATCCGGGCCGAACTCGAGGCTCAGGTACTCGCGTACGTCCGGATCGAGCGTCCACTCGTTGAGGAATGCGATCTGGTTGAACCAGCACGGTTGCCCGGTGCGCGGGTGGCTCACCACGGCCGGCAGCCGCTGCCTGGTGCGCAGGCCGCCCGGGTACCACGCGAACTCGATTGCGTTGGCACGGCAGTAGGTCTCCACCGCCGAGGTGTCGCCGGTACCGAACGCGACCGGCCACGGTACGCCCACGCGGTCGTTGTAGTTGCGGTCGAGCAACCAGCCGTCACGCTCGAAGCGCCGCACCAGATCCACCGGCAATGCGCGCAGGATCGCGCCGGCGTCGGCGAGCCCGGTCGCCCCGCCGGCTGCGGGCGCCTGCCGGCACGCGAAAAGCAGGATGCCTGGAAACTGGCTCGCGTAGCTTCCTTCGTGGTGCATGCACATCGGCTGGTCTGCCGGCCACTTCGAGGAGGACTGCACGCCCGACCCGTATCCGTCCCGGACCGTGAACGGCTCCCGCTCGGCGATGAGCGGGCCGGCCAGCCTGGTGGCCACAGCGGCCAGGGTTTCGGGGGCCACGACGTCCAGGCCGCGTACCAAGATCGCGCCGTGCCGGTGCAGCAGGTCGAGCACGGCGGTGCGGCGGTCGGTGACCCACGCCGCCGCGCCGGTGCCGTCGGGCACCTGGAGGGTGACCGGTCCGCCCGCCGCGCCCGGCGTCGGGGTACCCGGTGCCTCACGGGCTGGCCGTGGCGCGGGGGCGGTCGCCGGTCGCATGGCCGCGGCCATGTCGGCGAAGACGGTGCGGCGCATGACGTCGTCGAGTGAGAGCCGGCCGCGCAAGCGCGCCACCAGGCGCACTGCCGACAGCGACGTACCGCCGCGATCGAAGAAGTCGTCGCCGCGCCCGATCTCGGACACTGACACCGCCAGCGCCTCGGACCAGGCCTCGGCCAGAGCCGCCTCGGCAGCAGTGCGAACCGGCCGGTCCGCGGTGGCCCCGACGCGCGCCTGGGGAAGGCGGGCCAGGGCGGACAGCGCCCTGCGGTCCGTCTTTCCGTTGCCGGTCAACGGCAGCCGCGCCAGCCAGCGGAACTGTCGCGGTACCATGTACGCCGGAAGCGACTCGGCCAGGCGCTCGCGCAACGCCTGCGCGGCCAGCGGCCGGTCCGCCGCGTAGAAGGCGACGAGGCTGGGTTCGCCCCCCGCGTTCTGCCCCACGACCACGGCCGCGGTGCGCACCCCGGCCACCCGCGCCAACCGCACCTCGACCTCGTCGGTCTCGATGCGGAAGCCACGGATCTTGACTTGCGTGTCGCGCCTGCCGAGGAACTGCAACCGGCCGCCGGGCAGCCACCTACCGAGATCGCCGGACCGGTAGAGCCGGGCGGCCGGGCGATGCGGGTCGGGTAGGAATGCCTGTGCGGTGCGCTCGGGGTCGTTGACATACCCGCGCCCTACGCACACGCCGGAGAAGACCAGCTCGCCGGGCGCACCCAGCGGCACCGGCCGCAGCCGAGCGTCGACCACGTAGGCCCGGACATTGTTGACCGGCCGCCCGATCGGCACCGGCCCGTCGGCCGGTATCTCGCGGATCACCTCGTGGTTGGTGTCGTCTGACGTCTCAGTGAGCCCGTACGCGTTGACCATCGGAATCCCCGGGTACCGGGTGAGCCAGCGGTGCACCAGTTCGTGCCGCACCGCCTCGCCCGTGACGGAGAGGTACCGCAGTGCGGGAAGCGGCGCGGCCCGCTGCTCCAGGTACGCCAGAACGGCGTCGAGGTGCGACGGTACGAGTTGCAGGACGTTTACGCCAGTCGCCGCAACCTCCTCGACGAAGCGGCCGGTGTCCAGCAGTACCTCCTGGCCGATGATGACAGTACGGCCGCCGACCAGCAGTGCCGAGAGCAACTGCCAGAGGGAGATGTCGAAGCACTGCGAGGCGGTCTGCGCCACAACGTGACCAGCCCCGATCGCGAGGTCGTCCACCTTGGCGTACAGGTGGTTCAGCATCCCGGCGTGCTCGCACATCGCGCCCTTGGGTTCGCCCGTCGAGCCGGAGGTGAAGTAGACATACGCCAGTTGATCGGCGGCGACAGGTACGCCCGGGTTCTCGTCGGGGTACCCGCCGGCGGCCTCGTCGACCGGCACCGCCCGCACCTGCGGGCAGCGTTCGCGCACCCGCCTCAGCAGGTCCACTGTGGCCGGTTCGGTGACCGCCACGCGGCAGCCGCTCCGGTCCAGCATGCCGGCGATCCGCTCGACCGGGAAGCCGGGCTCGACGGGGAGATACGCGGCGCCGGCCTTGAACACCGCGACGACCGCGCACAGCCAGTCCAGGCCGCGTCCGGCCACCACGGCTACCGGGCTCTCGGCCCGCACCCCGTGGCGAACGAGAGCGTGCGCCAGCCGGTTGGCGCGCCGGTTGAGCTGATCGTAGGTCCACGTGGTGCCGGCGTGTTCGGCCGCAACGGCTTCCGGCCGCAGCCGTACCTGATCCTCGAACAGTTCGTGGAAGCGCCTGTCGGGTACCGGCCGATCAGGTCCGCGCAGTTCGTCCAGCTGGAACCGGGACTCCTCCGCCGACAGCAGGCTGCGCTCGTCGCATGCCGCGCCGGGATCGTCCACAATAGACGTGAGTGCCGCGAGATAGTAGCCGGCCAGGCGCGCGGCGTACCCGCCGTCCACGCTGCTCGCGTGGTAGTCCAGACGCAGCACCAGACCGGCACCGTCCGGTACCAGCCCGGCCGACAGGGCCTCGGCCGCACCGCCATCCCGCCGCCCACCGTCCACGCTGGTCGCGAACCTGCGATTCGGCCCCGGCGGTGCGCCGTTCGCAGCGGTCGCGGCGATCGCGGCGGCAAGCACCTCCCGCCAGGTGCCGCCGGAGACTGGCAACCGGCACGCCACCGGCTGACCGTCACCCGTCGGCGTGTAGCCGGCAACTACCTCCCCCTCGCCGGTCAGCGCAGCGAGGACCCGGGCGTGCACGGCGAGCAGCAGGATCGCGAGTGGCACGCGCGCCGGGCGGGCGAGCGCGCTCAGTCCGGCGACCAGTGCCGCCGGCAGAGGGGTGTCGAGGCGGTGTCGCTCGTCCGGCGTACCCGGATCCGCCACCCACGGCGGCAGCGGGGTGCCCTCGGGCCCGATGGCTGTCCCCGGCGCGCCGGCGGCGACCTCCATGTTCCGCTCTCCTTCGTGTCGCACACCCGGCCGCGCCCGGACGTCCCGCCCGATTCTTCCCCCGATCGCGCGGCCGCGAACCTGTCCGGTTACGGCCTTGCCGGTTGCGGCCAGAGGCGAGCGTTAGGGAGCGCCTCATGCGCACCGGCAGAATCGGGACGTTGGTCCGTGGCGCTGGGGGGATGCATGGAGATCGCACTACTGGGTCCGCTGCGCGTAACCGCCGAGGGTAAACCACTGAATCTGGGCGGGTACAAGTCGCGGACCCTCCTCGCCGTGCTGGCGTGCCACGCCAACGAGATGGTTGACGCGGATCGGCTGGTGGACGCGTTATGGGACGGCAGCCCCCCGCGCACGGCCACGCAGAACCTGCGCGTCTACGTGTACCAGCTACGCAGACTCCTGGGCAGCGACCGGCGCGTCGTCTGGCGCCGGCCCGGGTATGCGCTGATCGTCGACAAGGGCGAACTGGACGCGGAGGTGTTCGAGGACCTCGCGCGGCAGGGTCGCCAAGCGCTCGCAAGCGCTCCAGCGCACGCGGCATCCCTGTTGGTCCGGGCGCTGCGACTGTGGCGCGGCTCGGCGCTGGCCGACTTCACCGACGTGCGGACGTTGCGCACCACCGCAGCCAGGCTCGAAGAGCGCCGGCTGGCTGCCGTCGAGGCGCGCGTCGCGGCCGACCTCGCGCTCGGCTCGCACGCCGACCTCGTGGGCGAGCTGTCGGCGCTGGTCGCCGAGCATCCCCTGCGCGAACATCTCCGGGCCCAGTTGATGCTTTCCCTGTGCCGCTCGGGCCGGCGGGCCGAGGCGCTGGCCGTCTTCCGCGACTTCCGGCGGATGCTCGTGACGGATCTGGGGGTGGAGCCCGGACCGGTGCTGCAACAGATGCACCAAGCGGTTCTCCGCGACGACGAACCCCTCATCGGCGCCACCCCGGCGGACCACCACGAACTGCGCCAGATCAGGATCGCGCTGCGTGATCTCACGCGCCGTCTGGAAACCCTCGAAGCGGCGGGCGGGGCGTTCACTTCGCATCCGCGAGGACCTGCCCGATGCTCATGAGCGCCCGGCGGCCTGCCGCCTGCCGTTGAGATCCCCCAGGCCCGGGGGCGACACCCGCTACGGCGTCGGCACCGACCGTCGTCTCGAGCTGGCTTCGCTGTCGCATCTCTATGCCGGTTGTCAGCCCGGGGCGTAGTCGTAGAAGCCCCGGCCGGTCTTCTTGCCGAGCAGCCCCACCTCGACGCAGCGCAGCAGCAGCGGCGGCGAGGCGTAGGCCGGGTCTTTGAACTCGGTGTAGAGCACCTCCGCGACGGATGCCACCACGTCCAGGCCGATCAGGTCGGCCAGCCGCAGCGGGCCCAGCGGATGCGAACAGCCCAGTGTCATCGCGGTGTCCACGTCCTGGGCAGACGCGAACCCGGCCTCCACCATCCGGATGGCCGCCAGCAGGTACGGGATCAGCAGCGCGTTGACCACGAACCCGGGCCGGTCCGGCGCGCGCACCGGCGTCTTGCCCAGCGCGTCGCGCACGAAGGCTTCGACGGTGGCCACCGTCGCCCCGTCCGTCAGCAGCGAGGGGATGACCTCCACCAGACGCTGTGCAGGTACCGGGTTGAAGAAGTGCATGCCGACGACCTGGCCGGGGCGGGTCACCACCTGGGCCAGCCGGCTGATCGGCACCGCCGAGGTGGTCGAGGCCAGGATGGCCTGCCCGCCTACCATCTTGTCGAGCAGCGCGAACATCTCCCGCTTATCGGCCTCACGCTCACGGATCGCCTCGACGACCAAGTCGCTGCCGTTCAGCTCACCGAGTTCCGTGGTGAACCCGACACCCGCCAGTACCCGGTCGCGATAGTCGCTGCTGATCCCGCCACGGGTCAACCGCCGTTCGAGGGCCCGCACCAGCCGCTGCCGGGCTGACACGCCGGAGGCCGGGGAGGTCACGGCCACCAGGACGGCATGCCCCGCGGCCGCGCACACCTCGGCGATGCCGGCACCCATCGCACCGCCGCCCACGACGCCGACCCGCCGTATCCGCTCGGCATCCCCCTGGCCGGGTACGCGCTCGGGCGCGGACGGCGCCGCCGGTACCGCCGTCACCGCGCGGCCCGCCCGGCGCCGTCCTGCCACCGCACGAGGCAGGTGCCGACCGACATGCCTCCGCCGAACGCGGCGAGAAGCAGCAGGTCACCGTCGCGGAACGCGCCGGCGCGGTGGCCGTCATCCAGAGCCACCGGGACCGAGGCGCTGCCGACGTTGCCGTACCGCTCCAGGGTGCGGTGGGTACGCGCACCACCCAGCCCGCACCGCTGGACAAGCTCGCCGAGCAGGACCCCGTTGGCCTGGTGCGGAATGAAGTGGTCAACCTGCTCCAGCCCGATACCGGCCCGGGCGGTCAGACCGGCCACCACCGGCGGCACGGAATCCATCACGAACTCGCGGACCCCCCGACCGTCCATCCGGAAGAAGTGACCACCGGCGGCCAGCGTCTCCGCCGAGGTCGGCAACCGGCTACCACCCGCGTCCACCCTGATGAGCCGGTGCGCGTCACCACGGCTGATCAGGGAGAAGTCCACAATGCCGTACTGCTCGTCGACCGGTCCGATCACAGCCGCGCCCGCACCGTCGCCGAGCAGCACGGCGCTGCGGTAGTCCTCGAAGTCGAGGATCCGGGAATACACGTCAGCGGCCACGACCAGAGCGAAGCCGCCGGGGCGCAGCGCGAGCAGGCTGTGCGCGAGCACCGTCGCATACACGAAACCGCTGCACACCACGTTCACGTCAAGACACGCAGCGTTCAGCGCGTCCAACCCGCTTTGCACGAGGTAGCTGGTGGGCGGTTGGGGTGAGTCGCCAGTCGAGGTCGACACGATGAGGTAGTCGAGTTGCGCGGCCTTCAGCCCGGCCTGTTCAAGCGCCGCCCGCCCCGCACGGATCGCCAGATCCGACGTCGCCTCGGCCGGCGCTGCAAACCGCCTCGTGACGATCTGCGTCTTCCGTTCGATCCACTCCGGCTCAACGCCGCTGCGCCTGCCGGCCTCGACGTTGGTCACCTCGTCCTTGGGAAGGTACGAGCCCGTCGAGAGGATTCCGGTGGAGTACCTGGCCACGATCAGAGCACCTTCCGGTCTAGGGGGTCAGCAATGGCCAGCAACAGCCGGCATTCGCCGCATCGGCTGTATTCGATGGCCACCGATCTGCTCACGCCGCCGCGGGTCGGTCACGCCCAACCCCTCCCGCGGCGCGAGGCAAAGCACACCAACCTTGCCGACGTGCCGGTTGGTCTGTACATACCGAACAGCCTCGCCCACATCCGCCAACTCGTACACCGTGGACAGTGCCGGACGCAGGTAGCCGCGCTGGACGAGGCGGTTGCACTCCCACTGCTCCTGCAAGTTGGCGATGTGGCTGCCGACGATGCGCTTGAGGTTCATCCACAGATACCGGTTGTCGAACTGGTGCTGGTATCCGGTGCTGGACCCGCAAGTGACCACCACACCGCCGCGCCGCACCACGAACACCGACGTCCCGAACGTGGCACGACCCACGAAGTCGAACACCACGTGTGGATCCTCACCCAGCCTGGCGCGGATGATCCCGCCCAACCGCTTGCCGACCTCGACGCTCTGCTCGAGACTCAGCGCACCGTCACCAGTCATCCCGAACTCGGCACGGTCGATCACGAACTCGCAACCCAGCTTGGTCAGCAGCGCGGCCTTCTCGGGCGAGCTGGCCACCCCGACCGGGATACCACCACCGTTACCGACCAGCTGCACGGCGTATGTGCCGAGACCACCCGCGGCACCCCAGATCAGCACGATGTCGCCCTGCTTGATCCTGGCACCGTGCGCGCCAACCAACATCCGATACGCCGTGCCCGCACACAACGGGATACTTGCCGCCTCTTCCCAGGACAGGTGCGCCGGCTTCGGAACCAACTGACTGACCCGGACAACAGCATAATGCGCCAGACCGCCGAAGTTGGTCTCATACCCCCAGGCACGCTGCTGCCCGCCAAGCATCCCGTCATCGTGCGTCGCCGCCTCCTGATCATCCACATAGGCCGGACTGACCACAACGTGATCACCCACCCGCCAGTGACGCACCCCGGCGCCGGCCCGCACGATCACGCCCGCAGCATCCGACCCGACCACGTGATACGGCCGGTCATGACGGGCAGCGAAGCCACCCTGCCGGGCAAACCGACGCAGCATCTCGAACGTCGAAACCGGCTCGAACATGGCCGACCACACCGTGTTGTAGTTAACAGAACTCGCCAACACCGCAACCAGCACCTCGTCGGGCGCCAACTCCGGCATCGGCACCGGCCCAAACCGCAAAGACCGGCGCACATCGCGGTCCTCCAACCCATCGAACACGCCAGCATCCTCGGCCCGCAGATGCGCCGCCGGGTACACCGCCGGCACCGGCAACCCCATCAGCGTCTCGGCTGGCGCACCCGCAACGACCGCCTCAGCCAACGAATCCATCGTCTACCCCCAATCCACCATCACAGCCGCGGTGACCGCGCCCGTAGGCGATCGAACACCACGCGATACACGTCACGCTCGGCCGGCGTAAGATCAAGCTGCGGCACCAGGTCCTCGACATAGGAAAGCTCGCGATACGGCACGGAGGACAGCAGGCCTCCCGGATCGGCCCCGGTGTCCGGCCCTCCCGCGCGAAGAGCGTCCCGACAGCACGTGCGAGCGGGTACCCACCGCCGCAGCGCGGCGGGCGCGCTCCTTCACCAGCCGCGGTCGCAGCAGCGCCTCGCCGCCGGGCATCAACACGACCTCTGAGTGGTCGTCGGCCATCAGGTGCATGTCCTCCCTTCGTCGGTATGCAGACACCTGATGACATGGTGCGGGGGCACGGTTGTCCCTCGATATACGCCGGGTTTCTACGCCGACCGGCGTCGATGCGGCGTGAACCCGTTGGCGACCCGCCCCACAGCCGCGAATCCGCGCGACGAAGCACGGCAGCCCACCGCAGAGTACGACCCCCTTACCGGGTGCATAGCTTACCGAGGACGCGGCGGCGCGCGATTCTGATGGGTGAGGCTATGTAGTCGAGGGGTTGGCTCGATAGGCGACACGCCGGAACCGTTGCGGTACAACAAAGACGCAGAACCCGGTAGGGCGGTGGTCCTTCCACAGATCAACTTCATATGAAGCCCTGCGTCGACGATGACGGCGAGGCTCCACAGCAGATGGTGGCGCTCCACAGTGGAGTATGCAACCGCGACTGACGCCAAGTGCCGCAAAGGTTTCGGCTCGGTTCACCCGCTGTCAGCGGTGCCGCCACGGCTACCTGCTGCGCTCGTATGTCCGATGTGGAGGGTGCGAGCAGCGCATGTTCGGCAAGACCCGCCACGGCTGGGCGTACCACACCTGCTACCCCGCCGCGAACAACGCTGACCGGCTGCACACCTACCCGGCCGACCACCCGAAGACGGTCTATGTTCGAGAGGAAGCCCTCACCGAGGCGCTCGACCACGTTGTGGCCACCCAGGTCTTCGGACCGGACCGCGCCGCACTATCGGCCGGGCGCTGGCCGACCAGCCCAGCCGGCAGCGCGTTGCCGACGATGCCCGCGCTCAGGTGCTCCTGGAGCAGATCGCCGACCCAGGCCGGCGGCAGGACCGGCTCATCGCGGAGTTGGAGACCACCGACCCGGCCGACCGGACGTTCCGCGACCGGCTGCGCCACCGCTTCGACGCCCTCGAAGCCGAACGCGCGGACAAGGCGGCCCAGATCCAGGCGCTGGAGAAGGAACGCGAGTCGACGTCGGCACAGGACGTCGAGCTGCTCGACGCGCTGCCCATCATCCGCGACCTCAACATCACCGACGCCCCCGAAGCCATCCAGCGGCGCCTCTACGACGCCTTCCAGTTTGACATCCGGGTCGACCGCACCGGCGACGGCGACCACGCCGGCATCCGGCTCGCGCTCAACGACGAGACCGTCGGCATGCTTCGAGCAGTGGCCGGCGAGAAGATAGATACGCGTGCCCATCGGACTGGCTCCCCGCCGAGGATTCGAACCTGCAAAACGCAGCCCGACGATCACCGTGCCGTTCCGGCGGACTGCACGTTAGGGATCTTGTTAGGGAACGGTGCGGGATGTCCCGCAAGCAGCCGGGATCCACTGGGATGCGACTGAGACGAACCTGCAGGTCAGCGGGTCTACGTGGGACCGGGCGGGACCGGGCGGCATGATCCACGAGTTGCTTCCAAACTGACGGTGCGGGTTCGATTCCCGTCGGCCGCTCGGAAATTTCCGCACGTCAGAGCGCTGATGACCTTGATTCTGGTCCTATGCGGATGATCAAATGCTGGGGATCTTGTTAGGGTACGCCCGCGTACCACCGCCCACCGAGCCCCCACCGGACACCACCACAACCGCGAAATCCCTGGTCACGGCGTCACTTCCGCTGCGGACAGGTCGAACAAACACCGACGATCTACGATGGAAAACTGACGGTCGTCATTCCAGACGGTCCCCAACAATACCTAACAGCCGTCCGGAACCCAGCGTTCAGACGTGCGCCGCGTGGTACGCCTGCCGGACCTCGACCGGGATCCGGCCGCCTCGGCTGATGTCCAACCTCGCACCCCGCGCCCACGCTCGGATCTCAGCAGCCCTGGTGACCCGTCACCATATCCTCTCGGGAGCCCCTCGTGGGTCGACCGCGGGCGCGTTTCATGGAGTCGGGCCACGAGGTCGATCCGGGTGCCAGCTGATTTACGTATGCGGATGCGTGTTTTCACCGACGCCGCGGGCCGCACCCGTCCTCGACGATGACGCCACCGATCGACCTGTCCCCTCTCCACGCGAGCGGGCGTATCGGTCAGGCACGACGAGGAGGGAGCAGAGGCAATGACATCACGTTGGCGATGGTCACCGCGGCGCTCGTGGGTCGTGACGGTGTCGGTGACGGTGGCGTGCGGCCTGGTGCTTGGTGCGCGTCCGGCGCTGGCCGCGCCACCGCCCGCACCGGCCGGCGCCGCGCACGGCAAGACGGCCGCCGCGGAGACAACGGCTACCGGCAGTTGGGCTCCGCACCCGAAGCGGCCCGGGCCGGTGCTGGTTCCACGCAAGGGTACGCAGGCGGCGCCGTTCACCGCGCCGCTGACGCCGGTCGCGCCCCGAGCGCTGCCCGGATCGGAGAAAGCGACCGCGAGCACGCTGGACCCCAACTCGGTGGCCAAGGGCCGGTCGGCGATCCGGCGGGTGGCGCCGGCGGACGTGCGGAAGGTCAAGCCCGCCGACGAGGGCGGCGGACCGTACAACTGCCAGGAGTTCATCTCCGGGTCCACCGGGGTGGGCTCGGACGACTCGATCGGGCCGTACTCGAACACTCAGTACCTGGCGGAGTTGGGTTGCAACTTCTACCTCGACTACGCCTACGGCGTGTCCGGCGTGGTCGACCGCAGTCCCGGGTATGACGGCACGCTGCTCTACGTCGGTACACCGTTCGAGTTCTCCGGGTACTACTACGGTGCCAGCCCGGGTGCCTTCCAGATCCCCGGTGACCTGTACGACGGCGGCCGGCAGATGGAGATCGTCTTCGAGCTGTACCTGCTGGCCCCGCAGGGGCTGATCTGGGGTGCCTGCGGCCCACTGCCCGGCCTGCGCTACCTGGCCTGCGACGGGCTGGGCACCGACCTGCTGCACATCGTGGTGGGTACCGGGGTGCTGGGGACCGGGCTGGCACCGCCGGTGATCCGGTATGTGGCGCTGGGCGACTCGTACTCCGCGGGTACCGGCACCGGCACCTTCTACAACGACGGGACGACCTGCCGGCGCAGCCCGCTGGTCTACTCCAACCTGCTCGCCGGCAGGGACTTCGGCGGCCTGCCCATTGACGTGCCGACGCTCAAGGCGTGCAACGGCGGGCGGATCGGCGATCTCTACACCAGCCAGGCGGCGGCCGGTGCGGACGGACCGCAGATCCTCTGGGTGAACCACAACCGGACCCGGCTGGTGACCATGACGATGGGCGGCAACGACCTGGGCTTCGCCTCGACGCTCACGCGGTGTGCCCTGCCGACGGACTGCACCACCGATGGCCCGCTGATCTCGCCGGATCTGTTGCAGTCCACCCAGTCACGGTTGACCCTGGCGTACCGGGACATCCGGGCGCGGATGCGATCGGACGGCTACCTGGTCGTGATCGGCTACCCGGCGTTCCTGCCCATTCCTGGCCAGGATCCCACCTCGGGGAACTGCCCGCTGGTGAGCAGGGGGTTCAGCATCAACGAGCTGAACGCGATCAAGGACACCGCGGTCCAGGTGGACAACATGATTGCCAGCGCGGTCGCCGCGGTCGGCGATCCGCACGTGCTGTTCGTAAACGCGTTCGCGGCCTTCAGCGGTCACCGGGTGTGCAGCAGCGACGAGTGGTCGAACGGCATCCGGCTGGACGACACCGAAGAGTCGTTCCACCCGAACTCCAGGGGATACCAGGCCATCGAGGCGCAGATCGCGCTGGCATTGGGTATCACCGGGTGACAACGGGCCAGACACGGGCATCCGGGTGCGTCGCGGCCGGATGCCCGCCCCGTCGCGCCGCGCATCCCTCCGGCCCCGGACCGGCTCGATGCATGACTCACAGGTCGTCGACGCTGACGATGCCGTCCTGGATCGCCCTGGCGACCAGGGCCGCCTTCGTGGGCGCCGCCCGCCCGACGTTGGCGTACTTGATGCGCACCCGGTCCAGGTAGGTGTTCACGGTGTGCACCGACAGGTTGAGCGTCAGGGCGACCATCTCCCGGGACTCGCAGTGGAACCATTCCCGGAGGACGTCGAGCTCCCGGGGCGCGAGCCTCGGCCGGTCCGGGCGGGTGTCGGTACCCAGCGCGCCCGACAGCCCGGGTGGGGTGTACGGCTGCTGGTTGCGGGCGGCCTCGATCGCCGCGACCAGGTGGTCCTCCCCCTCGGCCTTCGTCATGAATGTGAAGGCCCCGATGTCCAGGCAGGTGAGCGCCGCATCGCGGTCGTCGCGCATGGTGTACACGATGACCTGCCTGCCCGCGTCCACGAGGCGCCGCAGGTCGCCGTACATGGGCACGCCGGCGTTCAACTGCAGGTCGAACACGACGACGTCGGCCGAGTCCCCCGGTGGCAGCCAGGCGACCGCCACCGTGGGACCGGCGCTGACCACGTCGATCGGCGGGACCGCCTGCGCGCACCAGGTCCGCACGCCGGCCACCACCACCGGGTGGTCGTCCACCACGACAACCGAGGTCATCCCGTCCCCCGGCCGTCGTGCGTCCAGACCGACACGATACGCAGCTGCTCCCCGAGCACGACCGACGACACGATGACTCCCCGGTCCGGATCGCCACGCGGCTCGGTCACGGCGGCCGGCGCCGGACTGGCGGCGTCACTGACCACGCTGACCGCCACCGCGTCCGCCGTGCGGACCAGCGTGACCCGCACCCGCTCCCGCGCGGTCGCCAACGCCACCGCGGCGGCCTCGGTGAGCGCCAGCCGTACCGGCCTGGGCACCGCCCGGTGCGGGCCGCACTCGGCGAACACCACCCTGACCCCGCGCCGCTCGGCGAGTTCGACGCACGCGCGGATGTGCTGGACCAGCGGGTCGGGGACTGGGTCGGTGTCGGCGAACAGCCGGCGCATCCGGGCCGCCTCGATCGCACAGGAGCGCCGCACCGATTCGTCGCCCGGGTCCAACTCGCCCGAACCCAGCCCAGCCAGCAGCGGCAGGGCGGTAACCGCCAGCGCGGCGTACCGCTCGACCCGGTCGTCATGCAGGCTGCCCGCGACGGCCGCGCTGGTTCTCACCCGCTCGCCGGCCGACCAGGCGTTCGCTGTCGTCACGGCCGTGCGTCGCAGCGCGATGGCGAACACGACGGCGCTGAGTTGGAACACCGCGGCGAGCATGGCCTGGTTCAGCACACCGGCGAGGGTGGGTGCCGCACCCCCGCCGAGTGCCACCTGGCCCAGGGTGACCAGCCAATGGGTGGCCAGCAACGCGGCGAACAGGGCGACCGGCTCGCCGAAGGTGAGCAGCACCAGCACCCAGCCGACCATCCCGAACGACCAGTGCGGGATGCCCAGCAGCCGGCCCGGTCGTACGGTCGCGGTGGCCCCGGCCGAGACCAGCATGACAAGCACCAGCGCCGGCAACCGCCACGGGCTGCGCAGCCGGCCCCGCAGGGCGGTGACCGCCTCGCCCACCGCGACGAGCGCGAACAGCCCGAACGCAAGGTACTGCGGGCCGACCCGGGTGTACCCGTCGCGGTTGGCCACGAGCACGGGCAGTTCGAGACCGGCGAGCGTGGTGAGGGTGATGGCGACGGTGAGCAGCCGCACCGCCCGGGTCAGCCGTGCGGCGAGGACGTCCGCCTCGACGCAGGCGCCGTCCGGCAGCGTCACCCGGGGCCTTCGCGCGTCCAGGCAGCGACCGGCACCTCAAGGCGCACCCGCGTGCCCCACCCCGGCCGGCTGTCGATGCTCGCCCACCCGCCGACGTCGGCCAACCGCCCGTGCAGCGAACCCGTGACCCCGTACCGGTGCGGCGGCACCTCGGGCGGGCAGAACCCGCGCCCGCGGTCGACGACCTCGACGACCAGCGACGGACCGCCACCGTCGACCGTGATCTCGGCATCCGGTACCCCCGCATGCCGCACCACGTTGGTCAGCACCTCCCGCGTGGCCCGGCACAGCGCCGCCGCGACCGGGCCCGGCACCCGCAGCCTGTCGCAGGTACGCCAGGCCACCCGCAACGGCGTGAGCCGGGCGACCTCGCGCAGCATCCCGATGAGCTCGACCTCGTCGTGCGGCGGCGCGGTGCGGCCCTGGATCACCTCGATGTCACGCCGGGCCTGTTCGGCCAGCCACGGCTCCGGCCGGCCCGCGACGCCGGCGCCCACCATGAGCAGCGTGGCGGATGCAGTGTCGTGCAGGGCAGCGAGGTAGGTCTGTTCGGCGTCGCGCCGCGCCTGCGCCACCTCGGCGTCACGGCGGGTCCGCCCGGCCTGCGCCAGCAGCCGGTCGGCGATCCGGCCCTCCCGCCAGACCATCACCCGCACCGTCCTTGCCAGCAGCGCCTCGGCGAGCATCCACAGCGCGAAGGGCGCCTCGACCCGCCACGTATGCGGCGCGGCCACGGCGATACCGGCGACGTAGGCGGCGACGACGAGCAGGGTGACCGCGGCGCCCACCGCGGGCCTGCTGGAAAACTGGTACATCACGACGACGATCGCCGCGACGGCGTACGCCCAGGTCATTCCGTCGAAGTTCACCTCGGGCGGGGCCGTCCAGACCTGGGCCAGGCAGACACCGCACACCACTATCATGTCCAGCGGCACCGACCACCGGCCAGCCCGAGCGGGCCGGACGCACAGCAGCCAGCAGTGGACGGCGTTCCAGCCGACGGCGCCGCCGACGACGGCCACGGCCGCGGCCGGCGCGCGTGACGGCTCGGTCAGCAGCGTGGCCAGACCCGAGGTCGAGATCACTACCAACCGGGTCGCGGCCGCGAATCTGTACGCCAGCCCGGCCAGTGCCTGCTCGGTCGGCGCCTGCTCCGGCGACACGCCACCTCCATCCCGCTCATCGACACGGGTAACTCCTGTCTAGGTGTTCGAAAAGATCAGCGCAAGGGCGGATGTCGCCCGCCGGCGGTTGAGGGGAGTTCGACGGACATCACCGGGCAGTGGGCGCATCTACGCTGATCCCGCGACGGCCGGATGCCCGGGGGATGCCATGACCGCCTCATGCCTGACCACGCCGCTGCTGGCGCGCGACCGGGAGGTCGAACTCCTTGACCGCGTCGTGGCACGGGCGGCTGCCGGCGGGTTCACCGTGGTGGCGGTGTGCGGCGAGCCGGGCATTGGCAAGACCCGCATACTCCAGGAACTCGGCGTGCGGGCGACGGCCGCCGGACTGCCCGTGTACGCCGGCCACGCCACGGAATTCGAGCAGGAGGTTCCGTTCGCGATGTACGCCGAGGCGCTCGGCGTACTGCTGGACGGGCAGGGCCCGGTGCGGCCCGATGACGTACGGATCGCGCTGGCGGCGCTGCGGGGCCATACGGGCGGTCCAGCGCCGGGCCGGGGCGTCGACCGGTGCCGGACCTACGCCGGGGTCCGCCGCCTGCTGGCCGAGGACGGTCGCAACGGGGCAGTACTGCTGCTCGACGATCTGCACTGGGCCGACCACGCCTCACTCGAACTGACCGAGTACCTGATCCGCAAACCGCCGCCGATCCCGATGGCTGTCGGGATCGCATTGCGCAGCGCCCGGCCACCGGCCCGGCTGGTCGACGCCATCGCACGGCACGGACCCTCGGCTGTGCGCATCGACCTTCCCCGCCTCGGCCACACCGACCTCGCCCCGCTGCTGGCCGGGGCGAGCGACCGGCGCCGCCGGATGATCCTGCGGGCCGGCCTCGGCAACCCGCTCTACGTCCAGGCGCTTTCCCGGCTGCCTGACGACGCCCTCGCGGCGCTGCTGGCCGAGCACGGTCCGGACCAGCCCTGGGCGGGCGACACCGGACACCACATTCTCGCGGGTCTTGCCTCGGAGGTCCTGACGCTCGGCCCGGCCGCGCAGGCGGTCGCGTTCGCCCTCGCGGTGATCGGCGACCAGGCCACAGTGGACATCGTCGCCCACGTGGCGCGGGTACCACGGGCGGAGGTGATCCGGGCCGTGGACCAGATGTACGGGCTTGGGCACGTCGAGGTCGACGGGGTCCGGTGCCGGTACCGGCATCCGCTCATGCGCGCGGCGGTACGCGCGTTGACGGGACCCGCCGGGCAGTTCGAGGCACACGCAAGGGCCGCGGCGTACCTGCGCGAGCGCCACGGCCCGGTGCAGGTCCGGGCGTACCACACGGAGCAGTCGGCGCGACCCGGCGACCAGGTGGCGGCCACCACGCTCATCGAAGCCGGCCAGGCGTTCGCGTACTCCGCCCCGATGCAGGCCGCCCGCTGGCTCGGCACCGCGCTGCGGATCATGCGGGACACCGGTCCCCTGCACGCCCTGCGCTCCACCGCCCAGCTGTGGTACGCGCGGGCGCTCGTGCTCGGCGGCGACCTGGACGCGGCCCGCGCCGTCCTGGCCGACCTGCGCCACGCCGAGGAGCCGGTCCGCACCGAGGCTGAGGCGTTGCGCGCCTTGGCCGCCCGGCTGCGCGGCGACATCGACGAAGCGGCGGCGATACTCGAAGCCCAGCTACGGCGCAGAGCGCCGGCACCGGCGGTCGAGGGCAAGCTGCACGTCGAACTGGCCGCGATCGGCGCTCTCCGGGAGGACGCGGGCGCCGCCGTCAGCCATGCCGAGCGCGCGCTCGCGCTGCTGGACGCCGACCGACCGGCACTGGGCGCCGCCGCGCAGGCGCTGCGCGCGTTCGGGTCGCTCTACAGTGGCGAGGTCACGGCCGCGTGCGAGCACATCGCCGCGGCGGCACGGATGGCCGACGCGGCCAGCGACGCGGTGCTGCGCCCGCATGTCGAGTTGCTCGGGCCGCTGTCCTGGGTGGAGATCCAGCTGGGTCGGCTACCCGAGGCGGGTAGGCACCTTTCCCGCGCCCGGGAGGTGGCCGAAAGCCTGGGCCACAGCAGCGCCCTGCCGTACCTGCTGGTGGTGCAGAGCGTGCTGCACGCCCGGGTCGGCCGGCTGACCAGCGCGGTCACGCTGGCCCGCGAGGCCGCGGCGGCCGCTGAACCGGTCGGCAGCGCCGAGATGCGCGCCATGGCTGACGCGGTGTGCATCCTCCCACTCATCTTCAGCGCCGGACCCGCCGCGGCCATCGCCGTCGCGGGTCCGCTCGCCGAGGCCGATCGACCCAGGTCGGCGATGTGGCGGCGGGTGGGACGGATGAACCTCGCGGTCGCTACCCTGGCCGCGGGTGATCCCTGCGGCTGCCTCGACCTGCTGTCCGGGCCGACGGCATGGCCGGCCAACCCGTCGACCGCCGTACTGCGGCAGGTGCTGCATGGGGTCGCGCTCGCCCGCCTTGGTGAGACGGCAGCCGCTCAGGCCGCCGCCGACCGGGCCGAGATCCTCGCCACGGACTGCGGGCTGGGGTACGAGCTGGGTCTCGCCGGATACGCGCAGGCGCACGTGGCGGCCCGGGCGCGGCGGTACGACGAGGCCGCCAGCCGGGCGAGCGGGGCGGCGGTGCAGCTCGTGGCCGCCGG
>DATEJJ010000214.1:0-8649 GCA_035278125.1 Rugosimonospora sp. | reverse complement strand
CGCTAGAAACGGGGCATGCCGCCGAACTGGCGGTCCCCCGCGTCACCGAGTCCCGGGATGATGAACATCCGGTCGTTGAGCTTCTCGTCGATGGCCGCCGTGACCACGCGCAGCGGCAGGCCCGAGCGCTCCAGCCGCTCCAGCCCGGCGGGCGCGGCCAGCGCGCAGAGCACCGTGATGTCCGTCGCGCCCCGGTCCGCGAGCAGCCGGCAGCAGTGCTCCAGGGAACCGCCCGTGGCCAGCATCGGGTCGAGTACCAGCACCGGCAGCCCGGTCAGGTCGACCGGCAGCGACTCCATGTACGCGCGGGGCTGGAACGTGTGCTCGTCCCGGGCCAGCCCGACGAAGCCCATCGACGACTCCGGCAGCAGGGCCAGCGTCGCGTCCGCCATGCCCAGGCCGGCGCGCAGCACCGGTACCAGCAGCGGCGGGTTGGCCAGCCGGGTGCCCTCGGCGGTACCCACCGGGGTCTGTACCGGGTGGTGCTGCACCGCGAACCGGCGCGACGCCTCGTACACCAGCATGGTGGTCAGCTCGTGCAGCGCGGCCCGGAAGGTCGCCGACTCGGTGCGGGCGTCGCGCATCGCGGTCAGCCGCGACTGGGCCAGCGGGTGGTCAACCACGGTCACGTCCACGGCAAGCATCGTATAGTACGCAAGATCACACACGGGCGGCGCGCGTAAGCTCGGACCGTGGCGGTTCTTGAGGTGGCGCAGTCGGATGCCAGCTTGCGGGCGTTTTTGCACGGGCTGCCCGGTGTCGACCAGGTTGGGGCCGAGGCCCGGGCGGCGATGCTGGGTACCCGCTCGATCAAGACCACGGCCAAGGCGTGGGGACTGGACCTCGCCATCCGCATGGTTGACCTGACCACGCTGGAGGGCGCAGACACGCCCGGGAAGGTACGGGCCCTGTGTGCGAAGGCGCGCCGCCCGGATCCGGCCGACCCGACCTGCCCGCCGGTGGCGGCGGTCTGCGTGTACCCCGCGCTGGTGCCCACCGCGGTCGAGGCGCTGCGGGGTACCGGCATCCACGTGGCGAGCGTGGCGACCGCGTTCCCGTCCGGCCAGTCCCCGCTGATGGTGCGGCTGGCGGAGACCGCGCAGGCGGTGGCCGCCGGCGCCGACGAGATCGACATGGTGATCAACCGGGGCGCGTTCCTGGCCGGCCGCTACCTCCAGGTGTACGAGGAGATCGCTGAGGTCAAGCAGGCCGCCGGTAAGGCGCACCTCAAGGTGATCCTGGAGACCGGCGAGCTGGCCACCTACGACAACGTGCGCCGGGCGAGCTGGCTGGCGATGCTGGCCGGCGGGGACTTCATCAAGACCTCGACCGGCAAGGTGCAGCCGGCCGCCACGCTGCCGGTGACCCTGGTGATGCTGGAGGCGGTGCGCGACTTCCGCGAGCAGACCGGCTGCCAGGTGGGCGTGAAGCCGGCCGGCGGCATCCGTACCGCGAAGGACGCCCTCAAGTACCTGGTGACCGTCAACGAGACCGCGGGCGAGGACTGGCTGGACCCGGACTGGTTCCGGTTCGGTGCCTCGACCCTGCTGAACGACCTGCTGATGCAGCGCACCAAGCTGTCCACCGGCCGGTACCCGGGCCCCGACTACTTCACCCTGGACTGACCCCATGCCTGCCTTCGAGTACGCACCCGCCCCCGAGTCCACCTCCATTGTGGACATACGCTCGTCGTACGGTCTGTTCATCGGTGGCTCCTTTGTGGAGCCGGTGGACGGTGGCCGGTTCAAGACGGTCAACCCGGCCACCGAGGACGTGCTCGCCGAGGTGGTCTCCGCCGGACCGTCCGATGTGGACGCAGCGGTCGCCGCCGCCCGCCAGGCGTACGAGCGCACCTGGCGGGACCTGCCCGGCCGGGACCGCGCCAAGTACCTGTACCGGATCGCCCGGCTGCTACAGGAGCGGGCCCGCGAGTTCGCGGTGCTGGAGTCCATCGACAACGGCAAACCGATCCGCGAGTCCCGCGACGTGGACGTACCGCTGGCCGCCGCGCACTTCTTCTACTACGCGGGCTGGGCGGACAAGCTGGCGCACGCCGGCTTCGGCGCCGATCCCCGGCCGCTGGGCGTGGCCGGACAGGTGATCCCGTGGAACTTCCCGCTGCTGATGCTGGCCTGGAAGATCGCGCCCGCGCTCGCCTGCGGCAACACCGTGGTGCTCAAGCCGGCGGAGACGACGCCGCTGACCGCGCTGCTGTTCGCGGAGGTGTGCCAGCAGGCCGACCTACCGCCCGGCGTGGTGAACATCGTCACCGGCGCCGGCGAGACCGGCCGTTGCCTGGTGACACACCCCGGCGTGGACAAGGTGGCGTTCACCGGCTCGACCGGGGTGGGCCGGGAGATCGCGAAGTCGGCGGCCGGCACGCCGAAGCGGCTCACCCTGGAACTGGGTGGCAAGGCCGCGAACATCGTGTTCGAGGACGCCCCGCTCGACCAGGCGGTCGAGGGGATCGTCAACGGCATCTTCTTCAACCAGGGCCACGTCTGCTGCGCCGGCTCGCGCCTGCTGATGCAGGAGTCGGTGGCCGACGCGCTGCTGTCCGCGCTGAAGCGCCGGATGGCCCGGTTGCGCGTGGGCGATCCGCTGGACAAGAACACCGACATCGGTGCCATCAACTCGGCCGCCCAGCTCGCGAGGATCCGCGAGCTGTCCGAGGCCGGCGACGCCGAGGGCGCGCAGCGCTGGTCGCCGCCGTGCGTGCTGCCCGACCGCGGCTTCTGGTTCGCGCCCACGATTTTCACGGGGGTATCCCAGGCGCACCGCATCGCCCGCGAAGAGATCTTCGGCCCGGTGCTGTCGGTACTGACCTTTCGTACCCCCGCCGAGGCAGTGGAGAAGGCGAACAACACGCCGTACGGGCTGTCCGCCGGGGTCTGGACGGAGAAGGGCTCCCGTATCCTCGCCATGGCCGACCAGTTGCGCGCCGGCGTGGTGTGGGCCAACACGTTCAACAAGTTCGACCCCACCGCACCGTTCGGCGGGTACAAGGAGTCGGGGTACGGCCGGGAGGGCGGCCGGCACGGACTGGAGGCATACCTTGCCCACTGAGCGCCTGGCGGTACGCAAGACGTACAAGCTGTTCATCGGCGGGGCGTTCCCGCGCAGCGAGTCCGGGAGGTCGTACCCAGTGACATCCACCGCGGGCGACTTCCTGGCGAACGCCGCCCTCGCCTCCCGCAAGGACGTACGCGACGCGGTACGCGCGGCCCGCGCCGCCTTCGGCAGGTGGTCCGGGGCGACCGCGTACAACCGGGGCCAGATCCTCTACCGGATCGCCGAGATGCTGGAGGGGCGCCGGGCCCAGTTCCTGGACGAGGTGCGGCTGTCCGAAGGGGACGGTGCCGAGTCCACAGTGGACGAGGCAATCGACAGGTGGGTCTGGTACGCCGGCTGGGCGGACAAGATTGCCCAGACGTACGGCAACGCCAACGCGGTCGCCGGCCCGTACTTCAACCTGTCCGCGCCGGAGCCGACCGGGGTGGTGGGCATCGTGGCACCCGCGGATTCGAGCCTCCTCGGACTGGTCAGCGTCCTGGCTCCGGTCATCGTCACCGGCAACACGGCGGTGGTACTGGCCGCGCCGGACCGGCCGCTGCCCGCGGTCACGCTGACCGAGGTGCTGGCCACCTCCGACCTGCCCGGCGGCGTGGTCAACCTGCTCACCGGGCGGCCCGCCGAACTGGCGCCGTGGCTGGCCGGGCACCTCGACGTCAACGCGCTGGACCTGACCGGGGTGGCCGATCCGGGCCTGCGTGCGGACCTGGAGCGGGAGGCGGCGGCGAACCTCAAGCGGGTGCCCCGGCTGCCGGCAGGCTGGGCCGCGGACCCCGGTACCGCCCGGATGACCGCGTTCCTGGAGATCAAAACGGTCTGGCACCCCAAGGGTGTCTGAACCGCCCTGGCGCACGGCGGTACGCCGCGCCGACTAGGGTGTGGGGCGAGTTAACCGGAAGGCATCAAACACCCAAGCAGACGGAGGTCGCCGTGGCCCGCCAGAGCTCCGGACGGCGCAACCCCGAGGACGTCGCGGCCGACGAGGCCCTGACCCCGGCGGATTCCCCCGAGAAGGCCGAGTTCGACGCGGACGCGGACGCCGACGCGGAGGCCGGGCACGACGACGACTCCGGCGCGGAGGACGACCTCGACGAGGACGAGGACGCTGGAGATGAGGACGAGGACGCCGAGGCGGAGGACGAGGACGCCGAGGCCGCGGCCGACGCGGAGCGCTCGGACGAGACCCAGGCGTTCTGGGAGTCGGTGCGCGTCGACGTGCTCGAGGTGGCCCTGCCCCGGGGCGTCGGCTACACGCTGCGGGCGTACCGGCCGGAGACCGAGGTCACGCCGACGGACATCTCCGAGCGGGAGGCCGACGAGTTCCCGGAGCGGAACCGTCCGGCGCGCGCGTTCGTAGAAGACGAGAAGGCGATCCTCGACGACTTCGAGGACGAGGACGAAGAGACGCCCGCGCCCGCCCGCGGCCGCCACGCCCGGGCCGCTGACCCGGACGAGGACGACGAGGACGCCGACGACTTGGCCGAGGACGACGAAGCCGAGGACGAGGACGAAGACGACGCCGAGGATGAGACCGGCGAAGACGACGGGGACGACGAACAGGAGGAGGCCGCCGCGGCCGCCGATGAGCCCGAGGAGGTACCGGTCTTCCTGGGCCGGGCGGGAAAGCTGTACCTGTTCCGCTCGCCCGAGGGCCTGGTCGAGTTCGTCCGCTCCGGCGCCGAGCACGATCTGAGCCAGCTCGCCACCTGGTCCGACGTGGTCGAGCGGATCAGCGTCGCGGACGTGGTACCGCTGCCCGAGGACCGGTACGAGCTGGACCTGGTGGTGGAGAACCTGCGCGGCGGGTACGACGCGTGGGACCCGGAGCTGCTGATCCAGGCAGGCGAGATCGCCCGGGATCTCGGGTACGCGCTGCGCCTGGAGCAGGCGATGGCCGCACTGGCCCCAGGTTCCCCGCTGGACGACCTGGACGAGGTCATGCGCACGGCTGCGGGCGGTGGCTTCAGCGGGTTCTTCGCCCGCCGCAAGCTGAAGAAAATCGGGGCAGAAGCCGCACCTCTGGGTTGGCGCACGATAATCGGCAAGATCTCGGCCGCTGTGGACTGGCGCGACTGACCCCCGACAAGGAAGCATCAGTCCTTGGCAACAGCGGTCCGGTGCTGGATCGGCGTCCGGGTGTGCCCAGGCGGGCACGCCGGAGCCGCGGGACGAGCAGGAACGCGAGAGGACCGAAGAGGAGGACGACGCTGTGGCGCTCGTGCGGGTGTACTGCGGTCTCTCGTCGAAGCAGCCTTCGGGCTCGCCGGCAGGTACGGATGAGGTAGCGCGGCTCACCGCCGCCGTCGTGGACGACTCGGGGCGGCTGCTCCAGGTCCGCGATGTCGCCGACAGCGCGGCCGGGTACGCGGAGCTGGGCGTGGTGCTGGCGGACCGGTCCGGCGGCGTGGACGTGGCGGTCGCGGCCGACAGCGACGAGCACCAGGTCACCCTGCTCCTCGCCGCGGCCGGCCGGCCGCTGGCCATCGTGGACGAAGAGTCGCTGGACGACTACGCGGACCGCTTCGGCGACGACGACTCGCCGGATGAGCTGGAGGCGCCGGGCGAGGTACGCCGGGCGATCGGGCTGGCGCGCGCCCTGCAGGCCGGCGCGCTGGCCGCCTCCGTACAGTCCGCGCCCCGCGAACTGACCGCACTCAAGCCGGTACTGGCGGCGCACGCCGCGGTCGCCTCCGGCCGGCAGGCCGCCGCGGTCGCGCTGCGCGAGGTGCTCCGCGAGCTGTACCCGGCCGCCCTGCGCGCGTACCCCGACCCGTGCGAGCCGGTACCACTGGCGATCCTCGACGCGCTGCCCGAACCGGGGCTGCTCGGCTCCGGCAGCCGCAGCCGGGACGAGGCGGTCGCGGCCGAGCTGATCACCGCCGGAGTCGGGGACAGCCAGCACATCAGCGACGCGATCACCGCACTGCGGCTGGCCATCACCGAGACGCCCCGCCGCACCGGCATCGGCAAGTCCCTCACCACCGCCATCGCGGACACCATCCGGCAGAGCGTGGCGGCGGTACGGGCCTGCGACACCGCGGCCGGCGCGCTGGTCGGGGTACTCGCCGAGAAGGTGGTACCGGTGGACGGGCGGCGCGCGGCACAGCAGCCGGTACGCCCGGTACGCGAGCCCGAGCCCGCCGTCGAGCCGGCCCGGTCCGCACCGCGCCGCACGCGTACCGCGATCCCACCGAGTACCCGCGGCGCGGCCCCGGTGAGCGCGAGCGCGGCGGTACCGCCGCCCGCGGTACCCCCGATGGTGGCCGCGTCCACGACGCTCGCCTCGTCGGCCACCTTGCCGACGAGCGCCCCGCCCGGGCCGGCGCACCGCCAGCCCGACCACCTGGCCGCACCGGCACACGGGCATGCCGTGGCGGACGAACTCGTCGAGCGCAGCCGCGGTACCGCGCAGGTACCCCCGCCGCTCGACCGCCGCCGGCCCACCTCCCCGGTGTCCTCCGCCTACGCCTCCGTGCCGATCCCCTCGCCCCGGCCGGCACCGGAGGTGCCACCGCCGACCGCCCGCGAGGACTGGCCGCTGACGAACAGCGAGTACCTGCCCACCCGGGCGGCGGCCGAGGAGCCGGCGCTCGCCCGCAACCCGCTGGACGGCAGCGGGTACGCGCTCACCAGCTTCCCGCCCACCGTGCTGGAACCGCCCTCCCGGCCCGCCACAGCGGCCGAGGAGCGCCCAGCGCCGCGGCAGGCACCTGGACCCGGCATCGGGCGGGTCGCACCGCCCTGGCAGGACGAGGCGCTGTCCGGCGAGCCGCCGACGCTGAACATGAATGGTGCCGGTACGCTCGGTGACTACTCGCTGCTCGCCACGCCGGACCCGCTGCTGGGGATGGGCGGTGACGAGCTGCGCTTCGACACGCCGTACGACCCGCCGCCACTGCGCCTGGTGGAGCCGGACAGCGGCCGGATCGACGGCAGGCAGACGGGGGAGCCCATGGGGGGACCGGTCAACGAGGAGAACGACGGTGATCTGCTGATTTTCGCGGAGACCCGCTCCGCGTGGTTCACCGGGCACCTGGAGACCGAGGACGACACGAGCCTGGACTGGCACAACGCGGCCGACCTGGGCTGGGAGGCGGCGGAGCGGGCGGCCGAGCCGATCCTCGGCGAGGCGACCATGGCCGGCCTGCCGCGCCGGGTACCCCAGGCCAACCTGGTACCCGGCTCCGCCCTGCCCCCCGCCACCGACCGGAGCCTGCGCATCGTGCGCGACCCGGCCGCGATGGCGGCGCACACCACCGGCTACTTCCGGGGCTCCCGGCGGGGCGAAGAGGTGCGTGGCTTCGCGGTCGGCGGCCGGCCCGGTCGCGAGTCGGCGGGCGGCTGGGACTTCACCCGGGACAGCTGGGAAGGCGACCGGGACGAAGGGTACGAGTACCGCTCCGCAGCGCACAAGTGACGCTGTGTAAGGCGTAGACCAGGGACATCCGGAGCAATTAGGGTTGGTCGGCTACGTCTGGTAGCTGCCGCGGCCGCGTCGGCGCGGTAGTGCACGGTGAACTGGGAGCGGTGATGGCGAGCGGCGGAACTCTGGGGATTCCCGCGGCGGGCAGCGTTTCCCGGCGGTCCCTCCTCGGTGCGGGGCTGGCGGGCGGAGTGGCGGCGCTGGGCGGCTGTGCCAGCAACCCCATGAGCACCACCACCACGGCGGCGGCGCAGATGCCGGCCGGCGTCGACCTGGTGATCGGCGCGAGCCTGGAGCTGACCGGCATCGGCGCGACGGTCGGCCAGGCCCAGCGCAAGGCGATCACCATCGCGCAGGACAAGCTCAACGCGACCGGCGTCATCGTGAACAACCGGCTGAGCCGGGTGCAGGTGACCATCCAGGACAACGCCAGCGATCCGACCCGGTCGGCCGCGCACGCCCAGGCGTTCGCCGCCGACCCGACCGTGCTGGCCCTCGTGGGCGGCAACCTCGCGTCCACGGCCAAGGCGATGATGCCCATCGCCGAACAGCAGAAGATCCCGCTGCTCGCGACCGCCGACGCGGACTCGATCCTGCGCCCGATCGCCGGCCACCGCTTCTCGTTCAAGCTCGGCCCCAACGCCGCGGACGTGGCCAAGATGCTCACCGCGGCAATCCGCGAGCAGGCCGCCACCAAGATCGCGATCGTGGCCGAGCTGGGCGACCACGGCGACAGCGGCGTGGCCGCGGTGACCACCGCCGCCAACAACGACGGCCTCACCGTGCTGCAGACCGTCCGGGTACCGGTGGGTGCCCGCGACTACGGGGAGCAGGCGCAGGCGGTGACCGCGCGGCAGCCGGACGCGGTGGTGGTGTGGGCGGTCGCACCCACCTCCGGCCTGGTGGCCCGCGCGCTGCGCCCGGCCGGGTACGGGGGCCCGCTGTTCTTCGACGCCGGTGCCGCGTCCGAGGACGGGCTGTCCGCGCTGAACCGGGCGGCCACGGTGAACAGCTTCATGGTCGCGTCGTCCATCCTCGGCGGCCGGCCGGTGGCGGTGACCACGCCCGCGGAGCTGGCCCAGGTGGACTTCTTCGAGCAGTACACGCAGCTCTTCGGCGCGTTCTCCGGCATCTCGGTGTACGCCGCCGACGCG
>DATEJJ010000213.1:0-4168 GCA_035278125.1 Rugosimonospora sp. | reverse complement strand
AGGGCGACGCCGGTGACGATCCCCGGCAAGGCGATCGGGAGGATGACGAGGAAGGAAACGGTCTCGCGGCCGAAGAAGCGAAAGCGGCCGACGGCGAGCGCGGCGAGGGTGCCGAGCAGCAGCGCGATCGCGGTCGCGATCAGGCCGACCTCGACCGAGGTCAGCAGCGCTTCGCGGACCGATTCGCTTTCGAACGCCTTGCTGAACCATTCCGTGGTCAGGCTCGGCGGCGGCCACTTGAGGATCTTGCTCGAGTTGAAGGCGTAGATCCCGATCACGACCAGGGGCAGGTAGATGAAGGCCAGGCCGAGGCCGACGAAACCCCGCAGCAGCGCTTCTGCCCGTCGCGAGAGGCGCATCAGACGTGCTCGAAGGCGCCGAGTTTCCGGGCGACGCCGAGGTAGGCGATCATGACCACGATCGGGACCAGCGCCAGCGCCGCGGCGAAGGGCAGGTCGTTGGTGATCGAGGAGGCGATCGTGTTGCCGATGAACTGGCTGTTGGAGACCAGTTTGACGGTGATGAAGTCACCGAGGGTGAGCGAGAAGGTGAAGATCGAGCCGGCGACGACGGCCGGGAAGGCAAGCGGCAGGATCACCCGCCGGAAGGTCGTGAAGGGGGAGGCGCCGAGGTCCTCGGAGGCGCTGATCAGCGAGTTCGGGATGCGCTCCAGCCCGGCGTAGATCGGCAGGATCATGTACGGCAGCCAGAGGTACGCGAGCACGATGACCGTCGCGGTGAGCCCGTACCCGGGGCCGCGCCCCACCAGCCAGTCGACCACGCCACCGTTGGCCAGCATGACCCGCCAGGCGTACGCCTTGACAAGGTAGCTGGCCCACAGCGGGGTGAGGATCGCGATGACCAGCCAGTGCCGCCAGCGCGGCGCGGCGACCTTGGCCATGTAGAACGCCATCGGCAGGGCGATGAGCGCATCGATCACGGTGACCGCCGCCGCCACGCCGATGCTGCGTGCGGCGACGGTGCGGTACACCGTGTCGGTGACGATGGTGCGGAAGTTGTCCAGCGTGGGCTGGTGGACGACGTCGCCGGTGAACGGGTCCACGGTCCAGAACGCCGACGCGAACAGCACCCCGAGCGAGCCGAGGTAGGCCACCACGAGCCACAGCAGCGGCGCCGACAACAGCGCCGCCAGCTGTGCCCGTGGATGCCGGAACAGCCACTCGCTCACCCCTTGATCCCGGTCCAGGCTTGGGTCCAGGCGGAGTAGTCCTTGCAGGTCACGTTCTTGCGGCCGTCCAGGCACTGCGCGGTCGGCGTGGTCCAGTACCAGAGCTTGCTGGCGAACGCCGAGTCGGCCGCGTGGTACGTCGTGCAGAAGGTTTTGTCCACTGTGTACTGACACGCCTTGCTGTTCGCCGGGGATTCGCCGAAGTACTCGGCCACCTGCGCGTTGATCTGCGGCGAGACGATCCAGTTCATCCACTGGTACGCGCAGTCGGGGTGCTTGGCGTGCGCGGCCACCATCCAGGTGTCCGACCAGCCGGTGGCGCCCTCGCTGGGCAGGATCGCGTCGACCGGCGCCTTGTCGGCCTGCGCCAGGTTCACGATGACCTGCCAGGTGGTACCGACCACGGAGTCGCCGGACTTGAACGCCGACACCTCCTTGGTGTAGTCCGACCAGTACTCGCCGATGCTCTTGTTCTGTGCCTTGAGCAGGTCCACGGCGGCGGCGAACTGCTTGTCGTCCAAGGCGTACGGGTTCTTGATGCCGAGGTCCGGCTGGTGTGCCATCAGGTACACCGCGGCGTCGGCGATGTAGATGGGCGAGTCGTAGGCGGTGACCTTGCCGGCGTACCGGGACGCATCGTCGAAGACCGCGCTCCAACTCGTCGGCGCGGGGGCCACCTTGTCGGTGCGGTACATCAGCAGGTTCGCGCCCCAGCCGTGCGGGACGCCGTACGCCACGCCGTCCACCGAGTTCCACGACTTGAGCTTGAGGAAGTCGAACACGTCGGCGTAGTTGGGGACCAGGCCGAGGTTGACCGGGGCGACGACGCCGCCGTAGACGAGCCGCAGGGACGCGTCCCCGGACGCCGACACGGCGTCGTAGTCGCCGGACTTCATCAGGGTGACCATCTCGTCGGAGGTGCCGGCGACCTTCACGTTGACCTTGCAGCCGGTCTGCTTCTGGAACGGCGTGACCCAGTCCACCTTCGGGTCGTCGGAGCCGTTCTCCACGTACCCGGCCCAGGCCACCAGGTTGACCTGACCCTCGCCGGGGCCGAGCGAGGCGAGCGTGGCGATGGTGGGCGGCTTGATGCCGCCGGGGCCGCCGCCGCTGGATTTGCTGGTGCTGCCGCCGCAGGCGGACAGCAGGAGCAGCCCGGCCGCGGCCGTCGCGGTTATCGTGCGCTTCATGACTTCTCCTATTCGGGTACGCGGATCAGGTGTTCCCGGCGCCACCGCAGGGTGACGGGAGTGTCTCGATAGGACTGGACATCGACAGAAGTCGTTTCCAGGTTCTGTTGCAGGGCGACAAGCCTCACCCCCGCGTCCAGGTCCACCACGAACCGCGTGGCCGCCCCGGCATAGATGACCTCGGCGATCCGCCCCGGCGCGCTGACGTCCCCGTCCCCCTGATCCGCACGGGAGGAGCGGCTGTCGCCGCGCCGCTCACCAAGAGAGATCTTCTCGGGACGGATCGCGAACGTGCCCTCCTCACCGAGGATGGCCTTCGCGGCCGCGCCGCGCAGCAGGTTGGAGGTACCGACGAAGCCGGCCACGAACGCGGTCGCGGGGTGCTCGTACACCTCGGCCGGGGTGCCGACCTGCTCGACCCGGCCGGTGTGGAAGACCGCCACCCGGTCGCTCATGGTCAGCGCCTCCTGCTGGTCGTGCGTGACGAAGACGAACGTGATGCCGACCTGGCGCTGGAGCTGCTTCAGCTCGACCTGCATCTCCTCGCGCAGCTTCAGGTCCAGCGCGCCGAGCGGCTCGTCCAGCAGCAGCACCTTCGGCCGGTCGACCAGCGCCCGGGCCAGCGCGACCCGCTGGCGCTGCCCACCGGAGAGCTGCCCCGGCTTGCGCGCCCCGTACCCGCCCAGCCGTACCGTCTCCAGCGCCTGATCGGCGCGCTCCCGCCGCTCCCGGCGGGCAATCCGGCGGATGCGCAGCGGGTACTCGATGTTCTCGGCGACGGTCATGTGCGGGAACAGCGCGTAGTCCTGGAAGACGGTGTGCACGTCGCGCTCGAACGGCGCGCGGCGGCTCACGTCCGCCCCGTCCAGCGCGACCGTACCGGCGGTCGGCAGCTCGAAGCCCGCGATCAGCCGGAGTACGGTCGTCTTGCCGGAGCCGGACGGGCCGAGCATCGCGAAGAACTCGCCGTCGGCGATTTCGAGGTCGATACCTGCCACCGCCTCGACGCTGCCGAAGGTCTTGCGCAGCCCGCTGAGTTGAATGGCCGGCGCCAACCGATCCCCCTTTTTGAGCGTGGACGCTATGACCAGCGGCGGGAGCGCCTCAATGGACGAGTGCACAGCCCTTTCCATGATCATTGTTCAACAGTACAGTTCGTCATCGTGCCGGTACTGCTCGCTGACCTGCTGGCCGCGCCCGCGCTCAACCTGGTCGCGGTGACCGGCAGCGCGGAGGCGCTGCGCCGGCCGGTGCGCTGGTGCGCGGTCACCGAGCTGGCCGACCCGCGCCCCTGGCTGCAGGGCGGGGAGCTGGTGCTGACCACCGGGCTGCGCCAGCGCACCGCGACCGCACAGCGGGAGTTCGTGGCGCAGGTGGCCGAGCGGGGCGTGGCCGGTATCGGCTTCGGCACCGGCCTGTCCCACGAGCGGGTACCCCGGGCCACCCTGGCCGCGGCCCGGGCGGCGGACCTGCCGGTGCTGGAGGTGCCGTACGAGACACCGTTCCTCGCGGTCGACCGGTTCGTCGCCGACCGGATCTCCGCGGAGAGCTACCGCCGCCAGCGGGACCTGGTCGAGGTGCACGACGCGCTGGCCCGGGCGCTGCTGTCCGGCGGCGGGCTGGACCGGCTGCTGCAGGTGCTCGGCCAGGCCATCGGCGCGCCGGTGGCGGTGGTGGACGCGGGCGGCACCGCGCTGTCCGGTGACCCGGTGGACGCCGGCGGCGCGGCGGCACCGATCGAGCTGACCGGTACCGTCGTCGCGCACCTGCGCGCCGGGGTCGAGCACGA
>DATEJJ010000212.1:0-2522 GCA_035278125.1 Rugosimonospora sp. | reverse complement strand
GGGCGCGTCACCGACGGGCGGGGAAGGCACCGGCGCTCCGGACACCGGCGGACCGGACACCGGGGGCGGGATCGGCCCGCGCACGCGTACCCGTACGACCAGGTCGCCCGGGGGCAGGCCGGGCCCGGGCGGCGGCGCGGCACCGGGCAGCCGGAGCAGGGCGTTGTCGGTGACACCGGCCGGAACCTGCACCGCGATGGTGCTCGGCCCGGTCGTCGCCGACGCCGGTAGGTACACCATCTTGGTGGTACCGGAGGCGGCCTCCCAGCCCTCGATCTCGATGACCGGCCCACCCGGGACGGAAAAGCCTTCGAACGTCACGCACACAGTATGAGGGCGCGGCGCACGCCGCGGGTTCCCGCGGGATCAGCCGGCGACCGTACCGATCGGAGTGCCGTCCGGGGCCGCCACGTGTACCGGCGCGGCCGGCGCGAGATCGCGTACCGCCGCCAGTCCCGCGTCGTCCACAGTGGACGCTTCGGTGACGACCACGGCCGCCTCCAGCACCGATGCGCCTGCCGCCACCGCCGAGGCGACCGCGTACTGCAGTGCGGTCAGGGTCAGCGACGGCAGCGTCACGCTCCCACCGGCGTAGGTTCGGCCGTCGCCGTCGCGCACCGCGGCACCCTCGGCGGCACCGATCCGGGCGCGCGCCGAGCGGGCCAGGGTGACCAACTTGAGATCCTCGGGGGCCAGCTCAGGCATCCGCGTGCTGCCTCTCTTCCCGGTCCTGCGCGACCTCCTCCGGTACGCGCCGCACCAGTACCGTATCGATCCGGTTGCGGCGCCCCGCGGTACCCTCCGCGACCAGCTCCAGGCCGTCGATGTGCGCGCTCGCGCCGGGCAGCGGTACCCGGCCCAGCGCCTGCGCCATCAGCCCGGCCACCGTCTCCACCTCGTCCGCGGGCAGGTCCACGTCGAACAGCTCGCCCAGGTCCTCGATGGGCAGCCGGGCGCTGACCCGGATCGAGCCGTCGCCCAGCCGTTCCACCGGCGGGCGCTCCACGTCGTACTCGTCGGTGATCTCGCCGACGATCTCCTCCAGGATGTCCTCGATCGTGACCAGCCCCGCGGTACCCCCGTACTCGTCGACCACGATCGCGATGTGGGTACGCGCGGCCTGCATCTCGGAGAGCAGGTCGTCCACGGGCTTGGACTCGGGTACGAAGGTCGCCCGGCGCATCAGCGCCAACCCCTCCGCCTCTTCGTCCGCGCTGAGCAGGTCCTTGAGGTACAGGATGCCGAGCACGTCGTCCACGTTCTCGCCGATCACCGGGATCCGGGAGAAGCCGGACCGGGTGAACAGCGCCAGCGCCTGGCGTACCGTCTTGTGCGCCTCGATCCACACCATCTCGGTACGCGGCACCATGACCTCGCGCACGATCGTGTCACCCAGCGAGAACACCGAGTGGATCATCTCGCGCTCGCCGTGCTCCACCACGCCCCGCTGCTCCGCCAGGTCGACCAGTTCGCGCAGCTCCACCTGAGTGGCGAACGGCCCCTCCCGGAATCCCTTGCCCGGGGTGAACGCGTTACCGATGATGATCAGCAACCGGGCCAGCGGGCCGAGCAGCCGGCCCAGCCAGAGCACCACCGGCGCCACGTACCGCCCGACCGTGTACGCGTGCTGCCGCCCGATGGTACGCGGCGCCACGCCCACCACCACGAAGCTGACCACCAGCATCGAGCCGGAGGTGACCAGCCCCGCGGTCCAGCCGGGACCCCAGGCGTTGATGGTCACCAGCGCGACCAGCGTGGTGGCCGACAGCTCGCAGGCCAGCCGGAGCAGCAGCAGCAGGTTCAGGTGGCGTACCACGTCCCGGGCCACCGCCTCCAGCGGGCGCCCGCCGCGTACCCCCTCCTTGGCCATCTCGGCGGCACGCGCGGGCGAGATCCGCGACAGCGCCGCGTCGGACATGGCGAAGAGACCGGCCAGCACCACCAGCCCGGCAGCTACCCCCAGCAGCCTCAGCTCGGACATCTACTGCGGCGCGGCGCCTGCCGCGCGCGACTGCCAGCCGGACAGCAGCCGGGCCTGCAGGCCGAACATCTCGCGCTCCTCCTCGGGCTCGGCATGATCGTAGCCCAGCAGGTGCAGCACCCCGTGCACGGTGAGCAGGTGCAACTCGTCGGCGGCCGAGTGGCCGGCGGCCAGCGCCTGCTTGGCCGCCATCTCCGGGCACAGCACGATGTCGCCGAGCAGCGCCGGCTCGCCGGCCGGCCCCTCCTGCGGCCCGTGGTCCACGCTGCTCTCGTCCATCGGGAACGCGAGCACGTCGGTCGGCCCGTCGCCGCCCATCCAGCGATGGTTCAGCTCGGCCATGTAGTCGATGTCGACGAGCAGCACCGACAGCTCGGCCAGCGGGTTGACCCCCATCTCGTCCAGGGCGTACCGTGCCACGCCCAGCACCTGGTCGGTGTCGACCTCGGTGCCGGACTCGTTGGCGATCTCGATGGACATCTGACTCCCTGGGAGCGGCGGCTCAGCGGCGGCGCCCGCCCCGGGCGTGCGCGGCCCGCCC
>DATEJJ010000211.1:0-2675 GCA_035278125.1 Rugosimonospora sp. | reverse complement strand
GCCAGGCAGTCCCGCGCGCCGCGGTCGACGAAGCCGTGCGGGTCGGCCATCGCGGCGGCGGCCACCGTGCCGAGCTTCGCCGGGTTGGTCACGGAGAGCGTGGCCGCCTGGTCGGTCCAGTGCAGGTGCGCGATCTGGTGGGCGACCGTCCAGCCGGCGGCCGGGGTGTCCCGCTGCCAGCCGGCATCGTCCAGGTCCGCGACCAGCCGCTCCAGGTCGAGTGACTCCTCGTGCAGGTCGCCGAGGAGATCGGCGAGGCTGGACACAGTGCCTCCTTAACTAGACAGGATGAGGGCGAGCTGCTGCTTCCAGGTGACCAGCAGCGCCTGCCGCCGGGCTGAGTCGTCAGTCAGCAGGTTGGCCACGCCCAGCCCGCGCAGGAGGTCGAGGGTGGCCTGGATGGTGGTACGCATGTGCGGGCGGGACTCGTCCACGCCGAGCAGGTCCACCGCGAGGCGGTGCATCTCGCGCCCGACCCGCGCCTCCAGCGGTACCAGCGCCGCGCGCAGCTCCGGGTCGGTACGCCCGGCCACCCAGACCTCCAGGGCCGCGACGTACAGCGGCCCGGTGAACGCGGCGGCGAGGAGGTCGATCACCCGGTCCACCCGCTGGCCGGTACCGGCCGGGAGGTTGGCGGCCTCGGCGCGCAGGTCGTCGGCGCGCCGCTGGGCCAGGTGCGCGACGGCGGCGAGCACCAGCGCCGCCTTGGTGGGGTAGTGGTGGAGTTGAGCGCCCCGGGAGACGCCCGCCTTCTCCGCGATCAGCGTGGTGGTGGTGCCCGACCAGCCGTGCTCGACCAGGCAGTCGATGGTCGCTTCGAGCAGCCGCTGCCGGGTCACCCGGCTGCGCTCCTGCTGCGGCGTCCTCACCCCCGACAGGGTGCCCTGCCAGAAACAAACAGTCAAGCCTGCATGTTTTTCGGCCGCTCGCGACGAGCGCGAGCCGAGGTAGCAGACGAGCCGGGGAAGCAGATCAGACGCGGGCGCGGCGGGCCAGGCGCTCGGGGTCGAGGATGATGACGCTCTTGCCGTCCAGGCGCAGCCAGCCACGGGACGCGAAGTCGGCCAGCGCCTTGTTCACCGTCTCCCGGGACGCGCCGACCAGCTGGGCCAGCTCCTCCTGGGTCAGGTCGTGGGTGACCCGCAGCACGCCGCCGTCCCGGGTACCGAAGCGGCCGGCGAGCTGGAGCAGGTTCTTGGCGACCCGGCCGGGTACGTCCGTGAAGATCAGGTCGGCCAGCGCGTCGTTCGTCCGGCGCAGCCTCCTCGCGATAACCCGCAGCAGCTGCTCGGAGATCTCCGGGCGGTTGGTCAACCAGGGGCGCAGCGCGGTCTTGCGCAGCCGGGCCAGGCGGGTGTCGGTCACGGCGGTCGCGGTCGCGGTGCGCGGCCCGGGGTCGAAGAGGGACAACTCGCCCATCATGTCGGACGGGCCCACGATGGCGACCAGGTTCTGCCGCCCGTCAGCCGCCCGGCGGCCCAGCTTGATCTTCCCGGAGAGGATGATGTACAGGCTGTCGCCGGGCTCGCCCTCGTTGAAGACGACCTCGCCCTTGCGGATCTCCAGGAACTCAAGGTCCTTCGCCAGCGCCTCGGCCGCGTCCGGGTCGACGCCCTGGAAGATCCCGCTGCGAGCCAGTACCTCGTCCATCTCGCACCTCCACCTGCGCGGATGACGCGCGGAAGTCAGTCTAGGCACATACTGCCGCAACCCGAAGTCCAACCCCGGCCAGTTGTGGGCGGTGCTCGCCTCCGCCAGGGTCCGGTACGCGACCATTGCCGGCATGCAGCCACATATCCATTTGCGGGACGAGGGCGGGGCTCGGGTACCGGTGCTGGTCTGGCGCTTCGCCGAGCCGGTACGGGCCATCTCCTCCGGGCCGCTGGGCGGCGGGATCGGTACGCGGCACTGGGTGCTCAACGCGTCCGTACCGATGGACTACGACCGGCCCGACCCGGACGCGCACCTGGCCGAGATCGCGTCCGGGCTCGGGCTGGCCGGGCCGGGCGTGGGGCTGATGACGGGCGTGGACGTGGCGGACTTCGTGGCGACCGGGGACGCCGGAGTGAGCGTGGTGGCCACGGTCGGGCTCGGAGATCCGGTGTGGGCCGCGGCGCCCGCGGACACCGGTCCGGTCACGCCGGGCACGGTGAACGTGGTCGCCCGGGTACCCGCGGTGCTCGCCCCCGCCGCCCTGGTCAACGCGGTGGCCACGGTAGCCGAGGCCAAGGCGCAGGCGCTGCGGGAACTGGGCCTGGCGGCGACCGGTACCGCCACGGACGCGACCTGCGTGCTGTGCCCGACCGGACCGGCGACCGAGGCGTACGGCGGGCCGCGTTCGCGCTGGGGTGCCCGTCTGGCCCGGGCGGTACACGCCGCGGTCCTGGCCGGTGGCCGTACCTGGCTCGACGGCGGTCGCGCCTGGCTCGAACGTGAAGTCGGCACGTGAGATAGGTCGAAGGTCCGGCGAAGACGAGCGCCGCTCCGCTATCGTCCCTGAGGTCGTGAGCTGAAGGACAACTCACCTTTCCTTGGGGCAATCAGGACATGACGATCTATGGTGCGCCGCCGCCCGAACGCCGCAGCCGGCGCGTGACTGTGCTGCTCGCCGTCGCGGCCGTCGCGGTCGTCGCCGCAGCTGGTACCGCCGGGGCGCTGGTGCTGCGCGGGCACAG
>DATEJJ010000210.1:0-18252 GCA_035278125.1 Rugosimonospora sp. | reverse complement strand
CACCACCATGTACCGGGGGCGCTTAGCGGTTCTTTGGCATTTCTTTGAGACCGCCGGCTCGGGCCCCGGCGGGCACGGCTGACCGGCCCGGCCCGGCACGCCGGGCTACCGGGCACTCACACGGTGCGGGACAGCGGGGTGCGCGTCGGCCGGCGGGTTGGCGCACCGGCGGCCGGGTCGGGCGCCACCGTCAGGTCGGGCGCGGTGAGCCGGGAGCGCGCCTCGTCCGCTCGCGGATCCTTGATGCGTTCGAAGACCGTCAATGCCACGTGCCACGACTCGCGAGCCTCCCGCACCTCTCCGCGCTCGTGCAGGGCGTCACCGATGGCCAGCAGGTTGCAGGCTTCCAGCTGTGGTTGGCTGTTCTCGCGACTGATCAGCAGGGAGTCGCGGAAGAACCGGAGCGCGTCCGGCAGGCTCCCCATGTCCCGGTGGACATGACCGAGCACGTTCAGGGTCATCGCGTGTCCGACCGCGTCACCGGTCTCCTGCCGGATCTCCAGGGATTGGCGCAGGTAGTCGATCGCCTCGGCGAACCTACCCAGCCGCCGGCAGGAGTCGCCGAGCATGTTCAGCGTCCAGCCCTCGCCCCAGCGGATGCCCGATTCGCGGCTGATGACCAGCGACCGCAGGAGATACTCGATCGCCTCCTCGTACCGGCCGATCTCCCGCAGCGTGTCGCCGGTGTTGTAGAGCGTCCAGCCCTGGCCCACCAACGCGCCGGTTGCCTGCCAGATCCGCCGTGCCCGCTGGAAGCAGTCGAGGGCCTCATCGAACCGCTTCAGGTCCCGGTACGCCGGACCGAGCATGTTCAGCACCCACGCTTCACCTTCGCGGTGGCGGATCTGCCGGGCGGCGGCTAGGCCGATGCGATGGGTGGTCAGCCAGGCCGCCCAGTGTTTGCGTCTGCTGAAGAAATCCCACAGGATGACGGGCAGCTGCCACGCGATGACGTTCTCGCCGCCGTTCCTGGCGGTGACCGTAGCGGCCACGAGATTCGGCAGTTCGGTCTCGCACCAGGTCAGCGCCTGGCTTCGGCTGCCGAACGCGAGCGGGGCGCAGGCGTCCTCCGGGGCGAGGGACGGCCGAGCGTTCGCCGGTGAGAAGGTGCGGACGGCGGCGTCGGCCGTGTGCAGGTACCAGGTCAGGATCCGTCGGGTCACGGCGGCACGGACAGGCTCCGGCTCATCGGCCGTAGCGCACTCGGCGGCGTACGTGCGCAGCAGGTCATGAAAGCCGAACCGATCCGGGCCGGTCTCCGCGATGAGGTGGGCACTGGTCAGAGTCTCCAACGACTCCGCCGTCCGGGCCGGAGGCAGGCCGACGAGGGCGGCCGCCGCCGCGAAGCTGAACTGCGGCCCGGGATGCAGGCTCAGCAACCGGAACATCCGCGCGGCCGCGGTTGGCAGCGCCCGGTAGGACCAGGAGAAGACGGTCCGTACGGCGACACTTTCCCCGGCATCGGCGTCCTCACTGTCGGCGGTGAGCGCGTTGAGCCGTTCCTGAACGTCGGCGAGTTCGTCAACGAGCCGGGTCAGCGGCAGGTGTGGGTGAACCGCGACCCGCTCGGCGGCGATCCGTAGGGCCAACGGCAGGCATCCGCATCGCCGCGCGAGGTTGACCAGCGTGGCCGGCGTCGCGCCGGTCCGGCTCGGGCCGATGACCTTGCCGAGCAACTCGACCGCTTCATGCTCGGAGAGGCTGGTCACGCCGACGCGGTGGACGCCCTCACGGGTGGCCAGCCCAGTGAGCCGGCTTCGGCTGGTGACGATCACCAGACACCGTGGCGAGTTCGGCAGCAGCGGGCGGACTTGGTTGACGGTCGCCGCGTTGTCCAGCAACACCAGCATCCGTCGACCCGCCAGCAGCGACCGGTAGAGCCCGGTGCGCGTGTCCAGGCCCGGGGGGATCTGCTCGGCGGCCACGTTCAGCGCCCGCAGGAACCCGTCGAGCACCTCGGCGGGGTCGAGCGGCTGGTTGCTGCGATCGAATCCCCGCAAGTCCACGTACAGTTGCCCATCGGGAAAGTGGCGCCTGGCCCGTAGCGCCCAGTGCACCGCCAGCGTCGTCTTGCCCACGCCCGGAGCGCCGTGGATCGAAATGATCACGGGGCCGTTGGAGGAGTCGTCGGCTCCGGCACCGAGCGCTTCGTCGAGGCGGACAAGGTCCGTGCGGCGCCCGGTGAAGTGTGCGGTGTCCGAGGGCAGCTGCTGTGGCTTGGGCAACGCGGCCGCCGGGGCGACAGCGTACGGGACTTCCGCGTCGGACCTGGCGGCAGGTGCGGCGAGTGCGGGATCACTGATGAGAATCCGCTCGTGCAGCACCTGCAACGCCCGGCACGGGTCGGTGCCCAGTTGCTCGGTCAGTCGCCGCCGGACCCGCTCGTAGTGCGCCAGCGCATCGGCCTGGCGACCCTCACGGTAGAGGGCGAGCATGTACTGGCCGGCTAGCCGCTCGTCCAGCGGATTGTGCTCCACCCACTCGACGAGCTCCGCCAGCAACGGGCTGTGCCGGCCCAGCCGCAGGTACAGGTCCGCGAGATCGAGCTGGGCGGCGTGGCGTTCCTGGGTCAGCGCGTTCCTGGTCGCGTTGACCCAGGCCGTGTCGAGGCGAGGGAAGGGTTCCCCTCGCCACAGGCCGAGCGCCTGTTCCAGCAGGGCTGCCGCGCGTTGATCGTGGGCCGTCGCACGGGCCTTGTCGATCATCGCGCGGAACCGATGAAGATCGATGCTCTTCTCGTCGACATGGAGCTGGTACCCGGCGGGCCGCCGCTCGATGGTGGCGGCACCGGTCGGACCGAGCGCCCGTCGTAGCAGCGAGATGTAGGTCTGGAGCGCGGCCGAGGGCCGCTTCGGGAGGCGGCGCTCGCCCCACACCCGGTCTACCAGCTCATCGGGGGACACCGTGCGGTTGGCCTCGACCAGCAGGACGGCCAGCACACTCTGCTGGCGCGCGTGCCCGACATCCAGGGGTCGCCCGTCGGCGTCCACGCGTAGGTCTCCCAGCAGGCCAAACTCCAACGTCATTCCGGCTTCTTCCTTTGGGCGGGGCGGCGGATCGCGGCGGTGGACAGCCTCGCGGCCGGGTCTGCTCCGTCCTTCTTCCGGCCTCGGCTCGACCGGGCTGGTGTGGCCCTCGATGAAGGCCCAACCGGCTCGATGCCGCTACTTGAAGTACGTCCGTGGGTAACACCGGTTCTTCGGCCGCGTGACACCCGACCCTGCCGGCCGGCAGTTGGGTCGACTGAACATCATGCATTCATCGTGATAACTATTGATGCGATCTTCAGAGGCAATCGACGCAAGGCCGCACGCGACTGACAGCAGACGATTCCGGGAGTGGCATCGGATACCCGGCCGACCGGCGGATAACCGCATGCGTCGATAGATCTGTCGATGATCGGGTGCCGTCGACTGTGATCCCGCCCGGCTGCTCCGAATTGTCAGGCAGTTTGCGCGATCGCTGTCATGGTGGCGGGGCAGGCGGTCAGTGTGCCCTACGCCGCGATGGTGGAGGTGAGCACGCACTCAAAACGCGAACGAAGCATGTCACGGCGGCCTCCCCGGTTCCCCCTGCTGGCTTCGGGCCTGCGTCGACGGTAAACCACCTAGAGGATCATATCAATGCTGCCGGTCGCCACCCGGCCTGCGGAGACCCCAGCCGATCAACGCCACGAGGTGGTACAGCACCTGTTCGCTGGCCCAACCTGGCCGGCGGCTCGCGATCGGCCAACTGGAGTCGCGCGCCGCCGATCGCGGTGCCCACGGTTTCCGGTCTGGTTGCCCGGGTTGATCACGGTTACGGTGTTGCCCGCGCGGGCAGGCTGTTGCCGCTCAGGCCGATCGTGACGTTGCCCAGTGCCCTGCTCGTCCGGGCGGCGGCTCCGGTGACCTGGGCGAAGGGCAGCGACATGGTCGGTGCCGACGGTCGCTGCACCAGGTACGAGTGGCCGGCCGACACCGGGACGCTGAGCGTTGCGGCCGTGGTCGGGGAGACCACCACCGCGCCGGTGGAGCCGTCGACCACTTCGGCCTGCTGGCCCGTCCAGGGGTTGCGCACGGTCATGGTCTGCGTGGTACCGGCCTGGATCGCCGCTGTGGCAAGGGTTCCGCCCTCGACCTGCGCGTCCACTTTGGAGCCACCCTGGATGTAGACCGTGCCCGATACGTCCCAGCCCGCGGGCCAGGCCGGAGCAAACCGCAGGGTGCCGTCATAGTCGGTGGCCAGCGCTTCGTCCAGGGTGGCGGCGACGTTGGAGACGTGCTCGATGTACGGCTCGTCCAGCGAACCCGGATTCCACGCGGCCAGGCCGGACGGGTACACCTGGTATGTCTTTGCGCTGTTCACCAGGGTGTTGGCAACCTCGGAGGCCAGGTCGAGGCGGGCCGCCTGTACCGAGTCGTAGGTCCAGTCCGGGTTGTTGACGTATTGCCGGTGGGCGTAGGTGCGCTGGGCCAGCGCGGTGAGGTTGTCCCCGTTGACCACGGTGCTGTCGCCGATCACGCCGTACGGCCACACCGGCTCCAGCCCGAGGTTCTCCACGTTGTGCGTGGCCGCGGTCGGCTGGTACGAGTTGCCGATCACGTCGGTGCCGGACGCGTCGGCGGACGGGCCGAGTAGCTGGCTGTGGGTGGCCTGGTCGGTGCGCGCGTACGGCCGGATCGGCCCGAGAGCGGTCTTCAGTCGGGACACGAGCGAGGCGTCGGTGTTCAGCAGCGTGGCCGCGTTCACCGTGGCGGAGAACAGGGCCTGGTCGGCAGCGAAGTCGGTGGTCGGGTTCTGGACCGCCCACTGCGTCTCGTGTGCGTTGACCACCGACTGCAGGAGCCTGTCGGAGCCGACCGACTGCCACGCCAGCAGGAACGTCGCGGTCTGCTGCAATACCGGATAGTACTTCTGCAGGAAGCTGAGGTTTGCGGTGTCCTGGTACTGCTGCCAGATCCACAGCGCGATCTCCGCACCGCTGGTGATGGTCTCGGCGTTGAAGCTCGGGCTCGATGCCACGGCGCACGAGGCGTTCGAGCTGATGCCGCCGCCGTTGTAGTAGCCGTTGCCGTTGAACCGCATCGTCTCCGGTACGCAGGCACCCTGCTTGCCGTTCATGTTCGCACTGGTCCACGATTCAATCGCCGGCAGGTCGTTCAGGTACATGTCGAAGATCGGCACGTTCAGGGCGAAGTTTCCGGCGGCCAGGTTCGCGTTGATCTGGCCGCGCAGGTTCCACAACCAGTATCCGGCGGGGTACCACGCCTGGTGGTCCTGGTTGAAGTTGTACAGGTCCGCGAGGCCGGCCTGGCTGCCCGGGTACTGGCCGGTGTGCATGATGCCGGCCTCGAAGTACAGGTAGAGCGTGTTGAGGTTCTCCATGTACTGGGCAGTGCCGTCGGCAGAACTGGCCTCGATCAGGCCGCTGTGTGCCCAGTACTGGTTCCACCACGCCGACTGCGTCGCGAGGAGGCTGGAGGTGCTCGCGGTGCTGTCGCCGCCGATCAGTGTGGAGGCGGTGGACACCGCGTTACCGCCGGTCCACGCGGGCGAGGCGACGATGATCCGGTACGAGCCGTTGGTGTTCGGGTTGTAGCTGACCTGAACCTGCGTGGAGTTGACCACGGCGGCGGTGACGTTCTGTCCGCCCGCGGTGATCGCCGCCATCGCACCGAACGTCTGGTTCGAGTGACCCGTCTGGGAATTGTCCGACCAGGACTGGGCCAACGCACCGATCGCGCCGGAGGCCGAGGCTGTGGGGGAGCGGCCGCTCCAGAGGTTCAGGTTGGCGGTCATCCGGGTGCCCGCGTTCGCCCCGGTCACGTCGACGACCAATTCGTCCTTGCCCGCCGGTACCCACGCCTGCATCGTCATGCCGCCGCCGGACTCGTGCAGGACTCCGTTGTACAGATCCAGGTAGCCGACGAAGTTCGCGGCCGAGGTCATCGTCGACAGGCTCCCGCCGGTGTGCTCGGACCGAACGCCACCGCCAGCAACGGGGCCACGGCTACAGCGGCCGCCGCGGCGTTGAACCGCAACAGCCTCGAACGAAGGGACACGATGCCTCCCACAACGCGCAGCGGCGCTCGCCACATGAGCGCCGTCCGGACATAGATAACATCAGATGTGTTGTCGCACGGGGCTCCGATGCGGTGCTAGAGACGCCGCTCGATATGGGGAAAATGATGAGATTTTGGTACCGCGCACATCTGATGTTCTTCGGCCCGCACCGCGCACATCCGGAGCGTCGCGCCGGCCGGTGCCGGAGCGCGGGCGGGGCGGAAGTTTCACGTCCCGGCCAGGATCAATCGATGGAGGCAAGCGCACGAATCCTGGGCCGGACGACACCCGACGCGGGCACCGGCCGGTACTTCGGCAGGTGCGGGGGCTTGACGCGGTGTATGTGAGCGATAACATTCGCACACTTCTGTCTATTGCCCCATCGCCGGGGGATTCGCGGCCACGCCCTGTTCCCTTACGGAGGATCTGATGAAGTTGTCTCGCACCCGGTCCCGCGTCGTGGTCGCCTGTACGGTCGGCCTCACCGTGGCCGGGGCCGCCGCGGTGTTGACCGCGAACCCTGCCCAGGCGGCGACCGGCTGCCGCGTCGACTACACCATCGCCAGCTCCTGGCAGGGTGGCTTCAACGCCAACGTCACCATCGCCAACCTCGGCGATCCCATCAGCAGATGGAAACTCACCTGGTCGTTCGCGGCCGGGCAGACCGTCACCCAGCTCTGGAACGGCTCGTACGCCCAGTCCGGCGCCAGTGTCACCGTCACCAACGCCAGCTACAACGGCAGCATCCCTGCCAACGGCACTGCCGCCTTCGGGCTCAACGGCTCCTTGACCGGCTCGAACCCGGTACCCACGGACTTCGCGCTCAACGGCACCCGGTGCGACGGCTCGGTCGGCGGTTCGCCGAGCCCGTCGAGCCAGCCCAGCAGCCCGGGCAGCCCGAGCCCAAGCGGCTCCCCCTCGGGTGGGACCTGCGCTCTTCCGTCGACATACCGCTGGACGTCGACGGGCCCGCTGGCGAACCCGAAGTCGGGATGGGTCTCGCTCAAGGACTTCACCAACGTCGTCTTCAACGGCAAGCATCTCGTCTACGGCACGACGCACGACACGGGTACGGCGTGGGGCTCGATGAACTTCGGTCTGTTCACGAACTGGTCGGACATGGCCTCGGCCAGCCAGAACGGGATGTCCTCCGGTGCCGTGGCGCCCACGCTGTTGTACTTCGCGCCGAAGAGCATCTGGGTGCTGGCCGCGCAGTGGGGGGCGACCCCGTTCTTCTACCGCACGTCCAGCGACCCGACCAACGCCAATGGCTGGTCAGCGTCGCAGCCGCTGTTCTCGGGGAGCATCTCCGGTTCCGGTACCGGACCCATCGACCAGACACTCATCGGTGACAGCTCGAACATGTACCTGTTCTTCGCCGGGGACAACGGCAAGATCTACCGCGCCAGCATGCCCATCGGGAACTTCCCGGGCAACTTTGGTACGGCGGCAACGGTGGTCATGAGCGACGCGACGAACAACCTGTTCGAAGCGGTCCAGGTCTACAGGGTCCAGGGCCAGAACCAGTACCTCATGCTCGTCGAGGCGATCGGCGCCAACGGCCGCTACTTCCGCTCGTTCACCGCCACCAGCCTGGGCGGCTCGTGGACACCGCAGGCCGCATCCGAGAGCAATCCCTTCGCCGGCAAGGCCAACAGCGGCGCCACCTGGACCAACGACATCAGCCATGGCGACCTGGTACGCAACAACCCCGACCAGACCATGACCATTGATCCCTGCAACCTGCAGATGCTCTACCAGGGACGTGCCACCACTTCCGGCGGCGACTACGGCCTGCTGCCGTACCGGCCGGGTCTGCTGACACTCCAGCGCTAGCGGCGTGACGCTGGGCGGGTTCGGTGCAGGCCGAGCCCGCCCCGCTCGGCCAGCACGTGCGGATGTCCACATCGGACAGCAATCCCGTCGGGTGCCGAGACGGATACAAGGACCGCCGCGCCGACGCGGTCGCGACACTCGATGAGGCGAGCCGCTGGTGTCCGGGTGCCCGAAGACCCGCAGGCTTCTTCGACGGCAAACCCGGCGGTGGACATGCCACCGCCGGGTCACCACAGCACGCGGTGCGACTGAGTCGCCTCAGTTGTGCAGTGTCCATTGTTGGTTGGTGCCGCCGTTGCAGGTCCAGAGGATGATGGTCGTGCCGTTGGCGGTGGCTGCGCCGTTGGCGTCCAGGCACAGTCCGGATTGGACACCGGTGATGGTGCCGTTGGTGTTGACGGTCCATTGTTGGTTGGTCTGGCCGTTGCAGTCCCAGATGATGACCGGGGTGCCGTTGCTGGTACCTTGGCCCGACGCGTCGAGGCATTTGTTGCCGTACACCATCAGTTGTTTGCTGGCGGTGGTGGTCCACCGCTGGTTGGCTGCGCCGGAGCAGTCGAACAACTGCACCTGGGTACCGTTGGTGGTGCTGGAGTTCGGCACGTCCACACACCTGCTGGACCCGCCACCCACGACCTGCTGACCGCCGCCGCCGCCGGGCAGGCCCGGGGTGAGGTAGATGGCGAAGGCGTCGTGGGCTGCCTGGAACGTCAGGGGTACCGAGACGGAGCCGCCGGAGACGGTCATGGCCTGGTTGAGCACGACCTGCGGCGAGCCGAGCGGTGCCTGGTCCGGGATCCGGTCGACGACCACGTTGACGCTGCCGTTGCCGGCCAGCCAGGACAGTGACGACAGGCCGTTGAAGGTCACCGTGGCGGCGCCGGTGAATCCGTTGGAGTCGCCGACGAGGGCCACGGCCCGCCCGGCGGCGCTGTCGACGGACGCGGATATCGCGGTGCTGTTGACCTGACCCGAGGTCGCCACGAGGGTACCGGTCATGTCCGCGTAGGAGCGCAGGGCCCACCAGTTGCCGTTGCTCGTCCACGCTCCGTTGCTCTGGGTCAGCACGCCGGTGAGGTTCGGGGTCAGGCAGCAGACCCAGTTGCCGCGCATCGCGTTGGCGTATGCGGACTGGGCGAACCTGGCCAGGTACCACGCCGTCACGCCGGCGGTCTGCCGGTCTGCCGGCTGGTACTCGTTGGCCGACAGCGGCCGGGTCGGGATCCCGTTGGCGGACAGCGCGTTGGTGATGGACTGCGACACGGTGACGGGGTCGTCGACGTCGCCCTCGTCGTGGTTGGTGATCCAGTCCGGAACCGTCCCGGCCGACTTCACATGGGCCAGCCACGTGTTCCACTGGGAGGCGCGGGACTGCGGGGTGAACGCGAACGACGGCCCGACGATGAGCGCGCCCGGGGCCACCCGCCGCAGTTCCCGGAAGGCCGAGTCCCACATCTGGAAGTACTGGGTGCTGTTCACGCTGCCGTTGGGCCAGAACACCGAGATGTCCGGCTCGTTGTAGATGTCGTACGCGAACGTCAGGCCCGAGGTCTGCAGCGCGCCGACCACGGCGTCGATGAAGCTGATCCAGTTGGAACAGTCGCCGTTGGCGCACGGGTACATGGTGTTCGACGGCTGCCCGCCGTCGTTGCCGTACAGGTCGCTGAGGATCACCTGGTACTGCGCGTGGTACGGGGGCCGGGTCAGCCGCCGGGCCTGGGCGATGACCGTGTTGACGTCCGTCTGGGTACCGGAGCCGAACCGGTACCCGTCGCCGATCCAGGCCCGCGTCACGTGCCCGCCACCGCGGAACGCGTTGATTCCCAACGGCTGCAGCAGTTGGTCGGACGGTTGGCTGCCGTCCTGGCTCACGCCGTACAGGAAGCCCTCGCCCACCCCCGTCGCCGGCCCCCGGGTCGAGGCCAGGTTCACCGTCAACGACTCGCCCGTGGCGGCCTGGCTGACGCCGGACGCGAGCAGCGGGACGGCCACCGCCACGGCTGTCCCGACCGCGACCCCGGCCGCCATGACCAGGCGACCGGGTCTTCTTCTCGTACTCATGGTCCCTCCGGTGGGGTGTGCGCACGGCGCAGCCCCGCCGGGGGACACGCCGCGCGGGTTGGTGGGTCCGTCCTCAGTGGACGGCGGGGGAGCGGCTAGCGGCCGCCGGGTACCGGCCCCGTGCTGGAGCGCAGCGAGACCGGTGGGGCCAGCAGCAGGTGCCGGGGTGGCGCCTCGGGCGCGGCGTCCTCGAGCCGGATCTCCATGAGGATCACGCCGTCCACCCGGCGTCCGCTGATGATCCGCTCGAACGAGCGGTCGTGGTCGCCGCCGGACGGCGACAGCAGCACGTCCAGGTCCACGCGGGCGGCCGCCTCGACCACGCTGGCGACGAAGCCCAGCTGCATGTCGGTCAGGCGGCGCTGCGCCGGCGGGATGACCAGGCCGAGGGTACGGGTGCGGCCCTCCTTGAGCGCGCGGGCGCTCGCGTTCGGGCGGAAGTCGAGCTCCTCGATGACCTCCCGGATGCGCCGGCGGGTCGCTCTGACACGGTCCGCTTGCCGCTCAGTGCGTAGGACACCGTGCTGCGCGACACGCCGGCCCGCCGGGCGATCTCGCCGATGTTCATCCGCCGCTCCTCACGCTGACCTGTGACGGTCACCGTCGAACCGATTCGCAAAGAAGCCTAGAGAAATATAGAGGTGACTGTCAATACCGGCCGAACCATGGTGTCGACCTCTTGGTGTCGATCTGCCTGTTTCGGTCGAACCGGTTCGGTCGGTCGGTAGGCGAGCCCGCAGGCCGGTGATTCTGGAGGCACGTCATGAAGGCCGGCCCAGCAGGGCAACGCGCCGGACGTGCTGATCGTGGACAACCCGGTCGCGTTCACCCCTGGCCGACGGCGGTGTTGACGTCAACCGACGAGTCCAAGATGGACACCGCCGTCCGGTTCCCCCTGGCTAGAGTGTGTGAGTATGACGGCTCCGCCGGGCGTGTTCGCGCTTCCGCCCCGCCGAACGGCTGGGCGTGGCGGTGGTGAGTGAACTGGTCGAGCTCATCGTCACGGGGCCAGATCGCGGAGGGGCAGCTGCTGCCGCCCGAGGGCCCGCTCAGCGAGCACTTCGGCGTCAGCCGCACGATCATCCGGGAGTCGGTCAAGCGGCTGGAGGAGAAGGGCCTGGTGGTCGTGGCGCAGGGCCGCGGCACCCAGGTGGCCCGGACCGGTTCGTGGAACATGCTCGACCCGGTCGTCCTGTCCGCACTCATCGACAACGACGAGTCCCTCGGGGTCCTCGACGAGCTGACGGTCGTCCGGGGCACGCTGGAGGCCGCGATGGCGGGAGCGGTGGCCGCCCGGCGCACGGCCGACGAACTGACCCGCATCGAGCACGCGTTGGAGGCGATGCGGGAAGCACAGCACGAGAGCGATTCCTTCCGGTCACGGCGGCGATGACGACCCCGCCGAGTGCCAGCGCGCCACCACGAAACCCGCTCATGCGTTTCGCCCTCCTCAACCCGCTGGCAGGTCTTGACCGAATCGGTTCGACGACAGCTGGGTCGCGATGGGCCCGAACATAGGTCATACGTGTAATGAGTATCAAGCGTTGACCGTCGATGTCTTCGCGGGTTCACCTGCCGCGCTGGCAAGCGGAGCGGTCGCCGTCTCAGGTAGCTCGAAGGGATGGGCGAATCGGTTCGACTCTCGCTGGGCCCCAAGGCTCGGTCCACTTGTCTTGGAAAGTTTCGAGGCCGGCACCCGGGCGATCAGCGTGTGGACGGTCAGCTGGACCTTCGCCAACGGACAGCCGGTGACGCATTCGACTCGTTCTGCGCCAACACGACATACGTCATCACCGTACGCGGGCCCGATGGCCGCCGCCCGCCTCGGCGCCGGATACTGAGCCATGCACATCGACCTGGCCTACGGCACGACCGGACTCACGGTCGAGCTGCCGGACGCGCGCACGACCGTCATCGCCCCGGTGCACCGGGACGCCGCGCCGGACGAGCGGGGGGCGCTGTGCTCGGCGCTGCGGGCGCCGGTGGCCGGTGCGCCGCTGCGGGAGCGGGTACGCCGGGGGCAGCGGGTGGCGATCGCGGTGTGCGACGGTACCCGCCCGCAGCCGCGGCACCTGATGATTCCGGCGGTTCTCGACGAGCTGGACGGCATCGTCGACCTCGACGACGTGGTAGTGCTGGTCGCCACGGGTACCCATCGGGGGAACTCGGCGGCGGAACTGCGGGAGATGTTCGGGGACGCGGTGGTCGACTCGGTGCGGATCGTCAACCACGACGCTCGCGACGCCGCCACGCTGGTCTGGTCGGGTACGTACGGCAGAGGCGTCCCGGTGTGGCTCAACCGCGAGTGGGTCGAGGCGGACGTACGGATCACGACCGGATTCGTCGAGCCGCACTTCTTCGCCGGCTTCTCCGGTGGCCCGAAGCTGGTGGCGCCGGGCCTGGCCGGCCTGGACACGACGCTGGTGCTACACGATGCGGCCCGCATCGGCAGTCCCGCGGCGACCTGGGGGCGTACGGTGGGCAACCCGGTCCACGACGACGTGCGGGCGATCGCCGACGGTACCGGTGTGACGTTCGCTCTCGACGTTGTGCTCAACCGCGAGCAGCGGATCGTCGCGGCCTTCGGCGGCGACCTGGCCCCGATGCACGCGGCCGCGTGCGCGCTCGCGCGGCAGGTCGCGATGCGCCCGGTCGACCGGCGGTTCGACGTCGTGGTCACCACGAACGCGGGCTTCCCGCTGGACCAGAACCTGTACCAATCCGTGAAAGGCATGTCGGCCGCGTACCAGGTGACGCGGCCGGGCGGCGTCATCATCTGCGCGGCCGAGTGCCGGGACGGCTTTCCCGACCACGGCTCGTACCGCGAGGTCCTGACGTCCGCCGCCTCGCCGCAGGCCCTGCTCGACCAGATCAGCGGACGTTCGCAGACGGTGCCCGACCAGTGGCAGGTACAGATCCAGGCCCGGATCCAGCGCGACACCCGGGTCGTGATGCACACCGGGTACCTGTCGGACGCGGAGTTGGCCACTGTCCACCTGGAACAGACCGGCGACGTCAGCGCCTGTACCGCCGCAGCATTGGCCGCGGCCGGACCGGACAGCCGGGTCTGTGTGCTACCCGAAGGACCGCTGACGATTCCGCACCTGCCAGACCACCCGTGACCTCCTTGAGCCGGCCCGTGCGTGCAGGTGGCCGCCAACGCTGCTTGACGGCGGCTCAGGCGGCCGGCCAGCGGACGGCGTCTGCTGGCTCAGGATGCGCGCTTCAGCGGCTGGGTCAGCAGCGTCCGCAGCCACGATTCCGAGGTGTTCACGTGCATCAATGCGGCCGCGTTGGCGAGCAACGGGTCCCGCGCCTTGAGGGCGAGGTAGATCGCCTGGTGCTCGTCGATGGTCGCCTGGGCGACGTTGCCGAGCACGATCCCGCGCCAGATGCGGGCCCGCACCGTCCGGCTGGACAGTCCGTCGAGGAGGGAGCTGAGGGTCTCGTTGCCGGTCGCGTGGATGACCGCCCGGTGGAACGCGAGATCGCAGTCCATCAGCCGTTCCGGGTCGTTCACCGAGGCGCGCATCTGGTCCAGCAGCCCGCCCAGCTCCTCGATCTGCGGCTGCGCCATCCGGCTGGCGGCGACCGCCGTGGCGCCGGGTTCCAGGAGCCGGCGCACCTCCATGACCTCCAGGAGCGTCTCGCCCTGCAGCAGCTCCACGGCGAAGCCGACGCCCTGGAGCAGCAGGGCCGGCGCGAGGCTGGTGACGTAGGTGCCGTCGCCGCGCCGGACGTCGAGAACCCGCGCCGATTCGAGTACCTTCACCGCCTCGCGGACGCCGCTGCGCGAGATGCCCATCTGGGTCGCGAGCTGGTGTTCGGGTGGCAGGCGGGCGCCGGGCGGCAGCTCGCCGGATTGGATCATGTTGCGCAGGCGGGCTATCGCGTCGTCCGTGAGCGCCACGTATCCCTTGCCTCCCGTCTCGGGTGCAGACATCGTATGTTTCGCCTGGTCGCCTTGTCCACCAGGGCCGATGGCTGTCGAACATCAGAGTGCTGCCGGCATGATTCCCGCTCTAGACAGCACGCCGGGCTTGGGTAAAGAACAAACATCAGATGTTCTCGGGTACGGGCGGGCGGCTGTCCGGCCGAGAGGGCAGACCTCGCGCGGTGCTGTCCCGGATCGCCAGCGGCAAGGCGAAGGACTGACAGGACGGCGGAGGCGGCCATGAGGTGTGTCCTTTGTGGACTCCTGGACCTCCGGCGCCGGTGTAGCTGCCTCCGGTTGGTCGTCCCGGATGGTTCCGCGGCGTGCCCACCCGCCCCACGGATGCCGATCACGCTCGCCTGTCGGGCGACGCTCAACGCGGGGCCCGGACGACCCTTCCGCGCAGGATGATCGCGCTCGGGTGGGCCAGCGCCCCGGGTTCCGCGATCGGGTCGACGGCGTACGCCACCAGGTCCGCCGGTGCGCCGTCGACCAGACCGGGCAGGCCCAGCCAGGAACGCGCGGTCCACGAGCCGGCGCCCAGTGCGGTCGCCGCGGGCAGGCCGGCCCGGTGCAGCCAGTCGATCTCGTCGGCCACCGTCCCGCAGGGGAAGCTGTCCGTGCCGGCCAGCACCACCACGCCGGCCTCGTGTGCGTTGCGGACCGTGGGGGCCATACCGTCCCAGCCGGCGAGCATCCAGTCCCGCATGGGGCTCGGTTCGCGGGCCTTGACCGCGTCCAGCTTGTTGCCGAACACCGCGAGCGTCGGTACCAGAGCGGTGCCCTGGCGGGCCATCCGGTCCAGCAGGTCCGGGTCCAGGTACCACCCGTGCTCCAGGCTGTCCACCCCGGCCTCGACGGCGTTGCGGCTGCCCGCCGTGGTCTGGCAGTGCACGGCGACCTTTCCGCCCACGGCGTGCACCGCCGACACCGCGGCGGTCAGCAGCTCCAGCGGCACCGGCGGGTCGCTCGGCCGCCAGTCTCCGATGATCTTGCACCAGCCCGAGGACGCCTTCGCCTCCTCGACGGCCGCTTGGACCAGGTCCTCCTCGCCGAGATCCCGCCCGTAGCCGGGGAAGAACCGGCCGGGGGTGGCCAGCCACGGACCGGCCGAGCGCACCCGGGGCAGCGCCGGGTCACGGTCCACCCACTGCGGGATCCGCCGCGCCGACCCCGGGGTGCGCACCAGCAGCACGCCCGCGTCGCGGTGCTGTTCGAGGTGCCGGCGCAGAACGGCGTCGTCGAACGGTACCTCCGGGTCCTCGGTGCCCGGATGAGTGTGCACGTCGACCAGCCCGGGCAGCAGCCAGCCGCCGTCGACGAGCAGGTCGGCGCCGGGAACCGGGTCGGTCCGCAGCCGGTCCCCGTCGATCCAGAACGACCGCTCCTCGCGTTCGGGCAGCACCACACCGCGGACCTGGAACATTTGCGCGCCTCCTCAGCTGTGTGGTCCTAACCTGGATCGTGCAGCCTGTCGAGATCCGTACCGGTACCCGGGACAAGGACCTTCACGACCGCGAAATCCGGGTCGGTGCTCAGGTCAACCAGCAGCGGCTCGGCGCCGGCCGCCCGGGTCACCCGCGCGCTCAACCCGGCCAGCTCGACCGCGAGATCCTCGTCGCAGCGGGGGAAGCCCGCGACGGCGACCGACCAGTCCAGCCCGTCGCGTACCGGCGTGGGCGGCTGGTCACCGCCGTGACGGACCTGCTCGTACACCGACGGAAGATCCTCCCGGCTGCCGGTGATCGTGGTCAGCCGGGCCTGGGCCGCCTCCGTCAGCGCGCGGGACAGCGCCACATCGGGGGCACCGTGCGCGCCGAAGCCGAGGCAGGTCACCGGCAGGTCGGCGCTCCACACCCGGGCGGCGAAGCAGGGCACATCGAACCGGCTCGGTACGAGCACGAGGTCGAACACCATGCCGGCGGCGCGCAGCCGGTCCAGCAGCGCGGCGCAGCCGGGGTCGGTGACCGAGTCGGGGTCGATGAACCGTGACGGCTCCTCCCACGGCTCGCCCCGGATCGCGTCCCGCTCGATCACCTCGTACAGGGCATGCAGGGCCGCCTCCTCCCCGCAGTTGCCCGAGGCAAGGCCGTTGCTGGTACGCCGGAAACCGGGCGGGGTCCAGCCCCGGTGGCCCGGGCGGGCCAGGCACACCATATCCAGCGGTACCGGTACGGTGCGGCCGCCGACCAGGCCGGTGGCCGCGATCCAGTCCAGCGGGGTGTCGGCCGTGACCAGGCTGCCGGCCAGCATGTCCAGATCGGTGACGCGGTATGGCAGGCCCAGCGCGGCGGCCGGGGCACGAGCCGCGACGACCGGCGGGTACACCTGCTCCACGTGCCACAGCTCGATGCTCTCCATCACCGCGGACACCTTGGCCAGCAGCAGGTCCTGTCCCTTGCCCTGGGAGACGCTGAGGCTGCGGGCCAGCGGCCGGATCGCGAGCGCCACCGGGATGCCCACGGTGTCCAGCCCGGTCACGTCGGCGACCCGGGTAACGCCGAACCGCGCCAGTTTGGGCGCCATCACCTGCCAGGTCTGCGCGGGGTGCCGGGCACGGTGGGTACCCTGCCGGTGCGCCTTGGCGGTCGGCATCGGCTCAGCCGGTCCCGGTGGTCGGCGCGGCCGGCGTCGGCGCGGCCAGGTGGTGGCGCAGGAAGAACGGGCGGACCGCCTCGACCGCCTCGGCCAGCGATCCGAAGCCCCGATCCCGGGCGGCCGCGGTCAGCGCCCGGTCGTCGTGGCTGTCCAGTCGCCACACGGCGGCCAGGTGGTCCCGGAGCGTGGCGAAGCGCAGGTAGTCCGGGCTCTGCCTGGGCGCCCAGCCGGCAATCTCCGCGTTCACCAGCGCGGACTCCGCCACGGCCTGCCGGGCGGCTCGGTCGGCGGCCAGGTCCGGATCGGCGGTGAGCAGGTCGAGCAGACCGCGCGGCGGGCGGTACGAGCGGGCCAGGATTCGCGCCACCACCGGCTCGCCGGTCAGCTCGGCCTCCTCCTGCGCGGTCAGCCACTCGGCGCGCTGCGCCGGGGTCAGCGCCGCCGTCGTGAGGCCGAACCGGGCCGCTACCGCCGTCGCGTTGTCGGCCGCCGCCCCGGCACCGGCGATCGCGGCGAGGGCGAAACGGCGCCAACGGTCCGGAAAATCCGGACGATAGATCTGCTGGTAGCGCAGCAGTGCTCCGGCACCCGAGCCACCCGGCTCGCCGCGGGCGGGGGAGAACTCCAGTCGCCACCGGGCCAGCAGGCGGTTCTGCCAGGCAGGCGGCGCGGTCGCGGCTGGCGCGATCGCGTCCGGCACGGCGCAGGTGGGGGGCGCGGCGGTCAGCTCGGGCAGGCGGCGCAGGGTGTCCCGGGCGTCGGCGGCCTTGACATCGGCGTCGTCGGGATGGGCGGCCAGGTACCGGCGCAACCGCCTGACCATGTCCGTCCACTGTGGACTGCCGGCCCGCTCGACGGCCCGCCAGGTGCGTTCGGTGTAGTGCAGCGCCCTGGCTCGGGTCACCACCGCGTCCGCCTCCGTGCTGGACAGCACTCCGGCCTCCCGCGCCGCGCGTACCGCGTGCCGCACGTTGACCAGCGGTACCCCGAAGGTGCGGTACTCCGGCGCCTCCCCGTGCAGGACGACCACCTCGTCGTCTGCCTCGACCGTGCCGTCCCGGTACAGCCGGTACACCGCGCCGTGCCCGACCATGCCGAACCGGTCCAGCTCTGCCGCGCGCAGCGCACCCATGCTCGCGCAGCCGACCACCCGTACCCCGCCGGCCAGCAGCCAGAGGATCTCCTTGTGCCGCACCGACGCGACCTGGTGGAGGTAGCCGTCGACGAGGACCACGACGTCGCCGGGTGCGGGCGCCACCCTCAGCAGGTCGCCGTGCGCGACCGGTGGATGGATGGCCGCCGCGGGCGTGGCCGCCGCGACATCCGCTGCGGCCAGCGTCGGCCCGACGAAGACGTGCACAGACACGGTGGTCCTAGGGGTACCAGGGCGGGACGCGGTGGCCGCGCCTACTCCATCGTGTACTCCATCATGCCCGGACTGGCGCTCATCGTGAATTCCGTCGCGCCGGGCCGCTTGAACTCCGGCGTACCCGGCCGCTTGTCGAACAGCTCGGCCACCGCCCGGCTGAGCGCGTCGTTCTCCCGCACCGAGGCCAGCAGCTTGACCAGTTCTTCCATGACTCGACTCCCCCGCATCGGATCGGTGATGGAAACCAACGAAGAATATGGGAGGGCGACAGGAGCGTCAATGGACTCCATCGGCTTGCGTCAGCCCGCCGTGCTGGATCGGGCCGCTTGCGCCACCGCCCGGGCCCACTGTTCGTCGAGCCGGTACCCGTGCCGGGCGGCGATCTCGCCGGCCCGCGCGGCCTGCGCCG
>DATEJJ010000209.1:0-5300 GCA_035278125.1 Rugosimonospora sp. | reverse complement strand
CGGCCGCGGCGCCCCAGCAGGAGCAGTCCACCACCACGGCGTCGGGCGCGTGCCGGCGCAGCGCCTGGCGCAGGTCGGCGACCTCGCGGACGGCCCGGTCGACCTGGGTGCCGGCGGTGCGGGCCAGGGCTTCCAGGCGGGTACCCGCGCGCCAGTACGTGTCGGCCAGCTCCTCGATGCGCGGGTCCACCGCCCGCGCCGGGATGTCGAGGAAGTCGAGCAGGCCGAGGTGCTCGCGTTCGGTGTACACGAGCACGTCGTGCCCCCGCTCCCGCAGCCGTTGCAGCGTGCGGATCAGCGGGTACAGCCGCCCGCTGCCCACGGCCGTGTAGAACAGAAACCGCGCCAAGCCCGCACAACCCCCCTGCGCCGACCAACCCGCCGATTATCCGGTACGGGCCACCCGGGCCGCATCGGGGCAGTGCCGGACCGGCTCCCCGCGATACCGTACGGCCTACCGGCGAGGGGACGGTGAGCGCCATGGGCATTCCGGACGGGCTCGACGCGTACCGCGCACTGAGTGGCGGGTTCGCCGCACCGGCGGACGACCCGGCCCGGTACCCGCTCGCGCGCACCATCGCCGAGGCGGAGCTGTACATCTCGCTCCAGCCCTGCCACGTGTGCCGGGAGCGCGCGCTGGACACCGAGGGGTTCGACTTCGACGAGCGCGCCGAGCGGGTCCGCCTGTTCCGTGCGGTATGCGGCGATTGCCGCGCGCTGCGCCGGTTCTGGTTCCGGTTCCCGGTCGAGCCGGTGCCCACCGGCGACGGGCACCAGCGCTTCGGCGGGCCGCAGGCGTCCGAGCTGCTCGACCCGGGCGAGTGGATGATCGTCGCCGACGATCTGCTGGCGAGCGTACCCGCTGATCCGCGCGGGCTGACCGCGGAGCGCGCCGGGCAGGCGTGGCAGGACGCGGACGCGGCGCTGGCCGCCGTGGAAGAGGTGCTCAAGTTCCTCGGCCCGGGCGAGGACCGGATCCCGCCGGCCGCGTTCCGCAGCGCGGAGGGCGGCGAGGTGTGGCGTACCGGCGCGTGGCGCTTCGAGCGGGCATGGCTCGACTCGCAGCTGGAGATCTGCCGCAACACGCTGGCCGCGTACCCGCGCGGGTGAACTCTGTGGACGGTGTGGCCATTCCGGCCGACCGCGATGATCATCACCGATAGCGTTGCCGTCGGCGTGCAGGACGGCGATCGGAGAAAGCCGTGGCGGACGGCATCTTCCGGATCCACCCCGCGATCGGGGTGGCCCGGGTAGGCAACAGTGACAACTATGTGATCGCGCCGGAGACGATGGCCGGCCGGCCCGTGGCGGAGGGGTCCGCGCTGATGGGCGGGCTGCCGATCCGGGCGGGTACCGAGGCGGAGCCGGTGCGCAGCGAGGATCTGCGCGACGCGAGCGGTGCGTTGAAACGCCACGCCGCGCGGTTCCGCATCTTCCACTACCCGGGCAAGGGCACCGAGTCCTACCCCCGCGGCGACGGGGCGGAGATCACCGTCGGGTCGAAGGTGGGCGGGCGTACCGTCACCGACATCGTCTGGACCGTGCACGTGGCCAACAAGAAGGCCAACGCGTTCGTGCTCGTGGAGGACGGCGACTACCAGGGCATCGCGGGGTACGAGGACGGGCGGCTGCCACCCATCCGCAACGCGGGGTACGGGGACAAGCCGGCCACCCAGCCGAAGGACAAGATAGCGGTGCTGAACGACCCGGCGCGGGTACGGGCACTGACCATCGACCCGGGGCCGCGGACCATCTCCGGCTCCTGCTCGGCGAGCGTCCACTTCGACCGGGAAACGATACCGTCCTATGTGGACGACAAGACCGGGGAGGTGGTGGCGCTCAAGAACTATCCGGCGTCCTTCCCCGGCGACAGCTTCGCCCAGCTGGACTGCCCGGCCGGCGCCATCGACACGCTCGGCGAGCTGCAGACCGACGACAAGGGGCGGCTGCACGTGCTCGGCGGGTACGGCCGCGCCTGCGGCTGGAAGGTCGACGGCGCCGCGCCGCTGCCGGACGACGTGAACAACGACCAGTGGTTCGACGACACCTCGGACGGCCCGGTGTACGCGACGCTGGTGTTCGACGACAAGAGCCGCGCCACCGTGCAGGGCGCCTGGGTCACCACCACCGACCCGTCGTTCGCGCCGCAGATCCTCAACGTGGTCTCGCTCTGGGACGACGTGTACGACGTGTGGGTGCGCGAACTGGGCCTGGCGCCGGACATCTACGACGCCTCGCGGGGCGGGTACCAGGAGGCGTTCCAGCCCTTCTTCGACGACCACCTGTCGCCCGTCTTCCGCGCGGCCTCGCTGCAGGGTTGGGTGACCAACCTGAGCGAGCACGGCATGTCCGCGCACCGGGAACTGGCCAGCATCACCGCGGCCGACAACCCGGCGACCACCTCCCTGGCCGGCATCACGGCCATCTTCCGCGACCCGTTCCAGGCGCAGCACAGCGACACCACGCTGATGCCGCTGCACCTCGGCGACGCGAACCAGGCGCTGCTGACCCTGCGCCAGACGCAGTACTTCTTCCTGCGGCGCTGGAACACCGGCCCCGGCAACTACCGGCCAGGCCCTGGACCGGCGCTGGGCCCGGGCGAGTACCTGGACAAGGCGACGATGGTGAACTGCCTGGGCGGCCGGTTCAGCCCGGGTATCGACCTCACCTTCGTGATGCGCGAACCCGCGCTGTACGTGCAGCCGTGGCGTACCTCGGGCCAGGGCCCGTTCCGGGTCCGCCCCAAGCGGCTGGATTACGCGCGTACCACCGCGTCCGCGCCGCTGCTGACGGGCGGGTACATCCCCCGGCACGTCGAGGTGGACGGGCTGGAGCCGGGTGACCTGTCCAAGTGGATGGCGGTACCCTGGCACACCGACTACAACTCCTGCGCCACCCACCCGCCCTCGCCCAACCCGCCCGGCAACCGCACGCTGTTCTGGTCGTGGCCGGCGCAGCGGCCGGTCGCGGTGTACACAGTGGACGATGTGACCTGGTGGCAGCCGTCCGGCCAGGGACCCGCCCCCCAGCTGGGCAAGCAGCGCTGGTCGGTGCGGGGCGCGGGTACCGACTCGGCGCGGGCGGAGAACTGGGGCCGGTACCAGCCGCCCCGGATCCAGATCGTGCAGAACTGGCAGCGCATCGGTACCGTCCTGCAGGGACCGGCGATCACCACCGCCGGTACCCCGTACCCGGACGACTGGTACCTCGAAGTGCAGAGCCAGCTGGTGGACACCGACCGTACCCCGGTCGTGCCGTTCCCCAACTACGCCACCGAAATCAACGACATCTCCGACCTCGACGAGCGGATGCTGTTCTACCAACTGTTCAATGTGGACCAGTCCCCGGGGGTGCTCGCCGACGCGCGCCAGTACGTGGACTACTGGCTGCGCTGGTCGGACACGTTCGCGCGCAGCCCGGAGACCACGCCCGCGGACCAGCTCTGGTTCCCGTACACCGAGCAGGCGTTCCAGGACCGGCTGGACCTCATCTACCAGGAGCTGGTGGACGCCGCGGCGACCAGCGACCCGGCCGAGGACCCGGTGTTCAAGACGTACGACGACATGGTGACCCGGACCATCCAGCTCAGCCCGTTCAACCTCACCGACGGCGGCTGGCTGCGCAACATCGGTGTCACCGGGCCGATCGACGAGGTGCGCTCGCTGCTGTACTCCATCTCCATGGACGAGCTGGGCGACGGCGACGTGTCCCGCAACCACTGCAACATCTACCGCGACCTGTGCCACTCGATCGGGTACTACCCGGCGCCGGTGTACACCAAGGAGTTCGCGTTCGACCCGCAGCTGCTGCGCAGCGCGTTCACGGTACCGGCGTTCGAGATGGCCATCTCCCAGTTCACCGAGGAGTACTACCCGGAGATCCTGGGCATGACGCTCCAGCTGGAGTGGGAGGTGGTGGACCTCAAGCCGACCCGGGACCTGCTGGACTACTTCGGCATCGACTCGCACTTCTACGTCATGCACATCGGCATCGACAACGCGGTGAACGGGCACGGGCAGCGCGCCGCCGACGCGGTCAAGCTGTACCTGCAGGGCATCCGCGAGTTCGGTGGCGAGGAGGCGGTACAGGCCGCGTGGCGCCGGATCTGGAACGGGTTCGTGGCGTTCGGGAACATCGGCAACTTCGGCAACGACCTGGTCGACCTGATCACCCGCAAGCCGACCCTGCGCGAGCAGATGATCGCGATGATCGCGGCCAAGGCGGACTTCGGCAGCCGCAACCACCAGGAGCACATGGTCGGGCCGAGCCGGATCGACGAGTGGTTCGCCGACCCGCCGGGCTTCCTGGACGCGCTGCTGGAGCACGGCTGGATCACGCCCGGCGACTGGCAGAACAGCCGGATGCACCAGCTGATGAGCTTCGAGACCGGCCCGATGTTCCGGGTGTTCACCGACGACGAGATCGCGCTGTGGTCGGCGTACACGATGTCCCTGACGCAGCCGCCCGCGCCGCCGGCGCCGCCGGAGGTACCGGCCGCGCGGGCCATGGCGGCCGTCATCGACCAGCTGCGGCCGGTGCAGCGCGGCATCTCCGGCCACGCCACCAACACGCTGGCCGACCCGAAGGGCCAGATCCACCCGCTGTCCTGGTGGTTCGAGCAATCGACGGAGGTGTTCATGGCGGCGCTGGCCGCGCCGGACAACGCCATCGTGGTACCCGGGCAGCCCGGGCAGAGCCGGTTCGTCACCGAACTGATCGCGCCGACCGGCCCGATGGGATCGGTGTTCAACCTGCCCGCCGACCCGCCCAACACCGGTACCTGCCGGGATGTGGTACTGCGCTGGATCACCGCCCGCTGCCCGCTGCCCGCGGCCGAGCACCGGACGCTGCGGCTGACCACGCCGCGCGCCCTGCTCGACCGGCACCCGACGGGCCGCCGGCACGGCATGGCGACCGTCCACTGAGGACAGTATCGGTCGCCGTCGTCGGCGCCGGGCCGGCAGGGTGCGCGACCGCACTCTCGCTGGCCCGGCGCGGCGTCACCGGCGTGTACCTCGTTGATCCCGGCGACCGGCGGGAGACGGTGGGCGAGACCATCCCGCCGGACGCGCGGCTGCCGCTCGCCCAGCTGGGCGTGTGGGACGCGTTCCTCGCGCAGCGGCACCTGCCGTGCCTGGGCAGCTGCTCCTCGTGGGGCAGCGACACGTTGGGGTACAACGACTTCGTGCTCAACCCGCAGGGGCACGGCTGGCACCTGGACCGGCCGCGGTTCGACGCGCTGCTGCGCGAGGCGGCGGTGAAGACCGGCGTGACCCTGCTCGCGGCGCGCTGCGCGGACG
>DATEJJ010000208.1:0-3754 GCA_035278125.1 Rugosimonospora sp. | reverse complement strand
GGCGGGCCGGTACCGCCGCGCCGGCCAGCACCGCGAGCTCGTCCGCCAGCGCGCGGCTGTCCGGCCGGTGCTCCGGGCTCGGTGCCAGGCACTGCGCGATGAGGGTGGCCAGCTGCGCCGGTACCCCCGGCGGCAGCGGCGCGGGTGGCGGCCCACCGGCCATCGCGTGGTACAGCACCAGGCCCAGGCTGTACACGTCGGTCGCCGCCTGTACCGGCGCACCGGAGAGGCGCTCCGGCGACACGTACGCCGGCGTACCCATGACCGTCTTCTCGGCGCCCTGGCCCACCACGGCCGAGATGCCGAAGTCCACGACCTTGGCGCCGTCCATGGTCAGCATGATGTTGGCCGGGGTGACATCGCGGTGCACCACCCCGCGCGCGTGCGCCGCGGCCAGGGCGCCGGCCACCTGCCGCCCGACCTCCAGCGCGGTGCGCCACGGCAGCGGCCCGCTCGCCAGCCGCTGCGCCAGCGACTGCCCCTCGACCAGCTCCATGACCACGAACGGCACGGTGTCACCGGCCTCGTCCCGCGCCTCGCCGTAGTCGTACACGTCGGTGATGTGCGGGTGGGACAGCCGGGCCGCGGCCCGGGCCTCCTTGCGCACGCCGGCCCGGTACTCCGGATCGGCCGCGTACTTGGACGCCAGCACCTTGACGGCGACCTGCCGCCCGAGTACCTCGTCGTAGGCACGCCAGACAACCGACATGCCGCCGGCGCCCAAGCGCTCGACGAGCCGGTACCGTCCCGCCAACGTGTTCACGATATTTACCAGTGTGCCGTGTGCGCGCCAGGTCTATGAAGCGCCCGGTCGGGGCACACTCACCGTTCTCACATGGTAATAGAGATGATCAAGGCGGCTCGGCCCTCACCGTAGGCGAAACGGCGCCCGCCGGTGGCGAGCGCCGTTCTGGTCCCCAGGTGGAGGTGCCGGGAATCGAACCCGGGTCCTCCGTCGCCTTGCCAGGGCTTCTCCGAGCGCAGCTCGCTATGCCTCTACTCGGCCCCACCGATCACGCGAGCGAGTCGATGTGACGGGCCCAGCCGCAATTGATCTCACCGCGCGGACCCCGCGACCGGGTCCGGTTGGCCAGCCTCCTAACTGACGCCGGTTACTGGAACGAAGGCGTTTCCAGACCGACGGCCCCTACTCGCCTCAGGCGGCGAGGGTGAGGGCAGCGCGACTTGGAGTCTTGGCGCTTATAGTTTTCCGACGACGATTCACGAGACGACGTCGGCTTCCTCGGCTCGCTTCCCCTGCCTCAACGTACGCAGTCGAAACCTGTCACCCCCTGGTACCCGTGCCTCGCTGGCACGGACGTCAAGCATAACGCCGCCCGCGATCGGGTTTCATCCCGATACGCCGCCGCTCACATCGCGCAGTCGCGACCGTTGATAGCACAGCTCACCGGCTGGGTGACGCCGCTGTTCTTCTTGCTCACGTGGAACTGGAACGAGGTCGACCCGCCGTCGGCGACCGTGTCGTTCCCGTCCGGTGTGAACGTCACCACCTCGCCGTTCTGCGAGAACAGCGCGCCGGTCGCGGTCGTGACCTTGGCGGCGCCGGCCAGCGTGATCACTACCGTCCAGCCGGTGGCGCTGCCGCCGCTGGCGGAGATGGTGACCTGGCCCCTGTACCCGCCGTTGCCGTTGATGTTGATCGTCTGGTAGCTGGCGGAGAGGCTGCCGACGCCACCGCCGCCACCCTGCACCGGGGCCAGGGGGCTGCCCGCCGCGGTTTGTGCACCCGGCGCGGGGGTGTTGCCGGCGCCGCCGGCCCGGGGCGACCCTCCGGGGACCCCCACGGCAACTGGCGTGCCGCCGGGCGCGCCCGGATCGGTCGATCGCCCGTTGGCGCCGCCGGCGCTGGCGCCGGCCGGCGCGTTGGACAGGCCGCCGTCGATGGGCTGCGGCAGCGGCTGCGCCTGGCGCGGGCCGTTGTTCCCGCCGAGACCCACCACGATGACGGTCACGGCCAGGGCGAGCAGGCCGGCGACGGCGATGGCGGTGCCGGTGGTACGCCACGGGATGCGCGACCACGCGGCCAGCCTCGCGAACAGGCCGGGACGGCTGCCGGCGGGCTTGCTCGGGCGCGGAGGTCGGGGCAGCGCCGTGTTCAGCATCAGAGGCTGCGCGGCGCCCAGATCGATCTCGCCGTTCGCCAGCCGGTCGAGCGCCGCCGGCAGCGCCTGCGTGAACAGGGCCGTGTACGCGCCGCGCAGCTGCTGCCGGCGCACGCTCTGCGGGGTACCGATGAAGCCGGTCTGGACGATCGACAGCCGGCTGCCGGTGGGGGTGTCCCGCAGCACCCAGGTCATCTCGGTGTGCAGTTTCTCGCCGGTCCACTGCATGACCAGGCGCTCCGGCTCCACGGCCGCCAGGATCTCGACGTCCACGCTGCCACCCAGGCCGTCGGTATCCCGCGGGCGGAGCTGGTACTGCGCCCCCACGGTCGTGCCCAGATCGCCGGGTATGAACCACTGGTCCAGGATTCGCGGATCAGTCAAGGCCCGCCAAACCCTTATTGCCGGGTGGGCGTAGTCGACATCGAGTCGAATCTCTGCCACCGGCAGACTATAGAAGACCGGAGGGCCCGGAGAGAAAGCGCGGCGCGGACTGTCTGATTTCAGCCAGTAATCGACGGGCCTTCGACCACGCTAGGTGCCACCCGCGTTACTCCATGCCCTTGCGCCGCCGGCCGGCGACCCGGCTGATCTCCCGCTCGGCGTCCCGCTTGGCGAGGTCCTGGCGCTTGTCGTACGCGCGCTTGCCGCGGGCCAGCCCCAGCTCGACCTTGGCCCAGCCGTCGGCGAAGTACAGCGACAGCGGTACCAGCGTCAGCCCGGTCTCCTTCACCTTGCCGAGCAGCTTGTCGATCTCGGCCCGGTGCAGCAGCAGCTTGCGGGTACGGCGGGGCTCGTGGTTGGTCCAGGTGCCCTGGGCGTACTCCGCGATGTGTACCGCGTGCAGGTAGATCTCGCCGTCCTTGACCTGCGCGAACGCGTCCACCAGCGAGGCTCGCCCGGCGCGCAGGGACTTCACCTCGGTGCCGGTCAGCGCGATACCCGCCTCGTAGGTGTCCAGGATGGCGTAGTCGTGGCGCGCCTTGCGGTTGGAGGCGACCACCTTGCGGCCCTTCTCTCTGGGCACGGTCGCTCGCCTCCTTTCCCGTGGGGTGGACGGGCAATCTTAGCGCGTCAGCACAGGCACGCCGGCAGCCAATTCAGCGGCTGCACCGGTACCCCGTCCAGGCGCACCTCGAAGTGCAGGTGGTACCCGGTGGCGGCGCCGGTCTGCCCGACCAGGCCGATGAGCTGGCCACGCCCGACCACCTGACCCACGTGTACCAGGATCCGCGACTGGTGGCCGTAGCAGGTGTCCAGGCCCTGCCCGTGGTACAGGCCGTGGTAGATGCAGGTGTAGTTGCCGTACCCGCCGGCCCAGCCGGCCCGTACCACCTGGCCCGGGCCGGCGGCGTAGATCGGGGTACCGCCGGGTGCCGCCAGGTCGACGCCGGCGTGCAGCTGCCACACGTGGTAGTACGGGTCGTACCGCATGCCGAAGCCGCTGCTCTTGTAGGCGCCGCGCACCGGGGTGAGGAAGAACGCGCCCGGCTGCATCCCGGTGGCGCTGCTACCGTGCCCGCTCTGCCGGTCGCGGGCGGCCTGGGCGCGCAGCTGGGCGGCGATCCGGTCGCTCTCCGCCTGCAGCGCCCGGTACTGGGCGAGTACCGCGGACCGCTGCGCGTTGGCCG
>DATEJJ010000207.1:0-20492 GCA_035278125.1 Rugosimonospora sp. | reverse complement strand
TGGTCGCCCCCGGCGGCGGGTTGCGCGCCGAGGTGCTCGCGCTGACCGCCGGCCGCGGCGCCGATGTGGTGCTGGACTGCACCGGCCGGGAGGCGGTGCTGCCGGTCAGCATCGAGCTGTCCCGGCGGGGCGGCCGGGTGGTGGTGTGCGGGCTGCCGCACGAGCCGTCTGCCGTACGCGCCGACCGGCTGGTGTACTTCGAGCGGGAACTCATCGGTTCGCTCGGGTACCGCCACGACCACGAGGCGGTACTGCGGCTGCTGGCAACGGGGAGGCTGGACGTGGGCTGGTTGTTCGCTCCCACCATCGGCCTGGCCGACATCGTCGCCCGCGGGTTCGAGGTCATGGACCGCGCCGGTGGTGCCGGGTGGCTGCGGATACCGGTCGCGACGGGAGGGGCGTGAGCCGTGTTCAACCTGGCCCGGGTACTGGATCGCAACGCCGACCGCACCCCGGACACCGACGCGGTGCTCTTCGGCGCGACCGCGCTGACCCACCAGCGCCTGTACGAGCGGGTCAACGCGCTCGCCGCGGCACTGCGCGACGCCGGCGTCGGCAAGGGTGCCGTGGTGGGCATCCTGCTGGGCAACCGCCCCGAATTCCTGGAGACCGCGCTCGCGGCCAACCGGCTGGGCGCGGCGTTCCTGCCGCTCAACGTCCGGCTCGCCGAACCCGAACTCGACTACATCCTGGGCCATGCCGGTGCGGTCGTGGTGGTCACCGAGCCGGCCTACGCCGCCGCGGTCCTCGCCATCGCCGGACGGTCGGCGGCGTCCTGGACGGTCGTCGTGGTAGGCGGCGACGTCGATGCCGCGGCCACGGTGCCGTACGAGTCGCTTGTGGACAGCCGGCGCGGCGCCGAGGTACCCGCGGTGGAGGTCGCCGAGACGGACCTGCACCGGCTCATGTACACCTCCGGGACGACGGCCCACCCCAAGGGCGTCCCGATCACGTACCGCAACTTCTACTGGAAGACCATCGCGCACGTCGCGGAGTTCGGGCTCACCCGGCTGGACCGCACCGCCATGGTCGGGCCGATGTACCACGTCGGCGCGTTCGACCTGCCCGGGATCGGTACCTGGTGGGTGGGTGGCAGCCTGCTGATCCTGCCCCGCTTCGACGTACCCGACCTGCTCGCCGGCCTCGCCCGGCACCGGCCCACCAACATCTGGCTGGCACCCGCGATGGTCAACACGATCCTGCAGAGCCCCGCGCTCGGCGAGTTCGACACCGCCAGCATCCGGTTCGTCATCGGCGGCGGGGAGAAGATGCCGCTGCCACTCATCGAGCGGCTGCTCGCGGCGTTCCCCAACGCCCGGTTCGCCGACGCGTACGGGCTGACCGAAACCGTCGCGGGCGACACTTTCCTCGACCAGGCGCACACCCTGACGAAGATCGGCTCGGTCGGCAAACCGGTGCTCAACCTCGACGTCAGGATCGCCGGTACCGACGACGAGCCGGCCCGCTGCGGGGAGCCCGGCGAGATCCTCCTGCGCGGGCCGAAGGTGGTCGGCCAGTACTGGAAGGACCCCGACGCCACCGCCGCGGCGTACACGGCCGACGGGTGGTTCCGCACCGGCGACATCGGGCACCTGGACCAGGACGGCTACCTGTACATCGACGACCGCAAGAAGGACATGATCGTCTCGGGCGGGGAGAACGTGTCGGCCTCCGAGGTCGAGCGCGTCCTCTACGAGCACGACGCGGTCCTCGAGGTCGCCGTGGTCGCCATGCCGGACCCGCGGTGGGGCGAGGTCCCGCGCGCCTTCGTCGCCCTCAAGCCCGGCCGGACCGGGGACGCCGCCGCGCTGATCGCCCACTGCCGCGCCCGGCTGGCCGGGTACAAGACACCGAAGCTCGTCACGTTCGTCGACGCGCTGCCGCGCAACCCGTCGGGCAAGGTGCTCAAACGGGTCCTGCGGGTCACGCCGGCCGAGCCGACCGCCGCCGGCCCCCGGCCGCTGCCGGCCGAACAGCTGCGGGAGGCGTACCGCCGCATGATGCTGATCCGCGAGTTCGAGACGCGGGTCTCCGCCCTCTACCGCGACAGCCAGATCCCCGGCTTCGTCCACCTCTCCATCGGCCAGGAGGCGGCCGCGGTCGGCGCGTGCTGGCCGCTCGGTCCCGCAGACGTGATCACCTCCAACCATCGCGGGCACGGCCATACCCTCGCCAAGGGCCTGAACCCGGAGGCCATGCTGGCCGAACTCCTCGGCCGCGCCACCGGCACCAACCGCGGTCTGGGCGGGTCGATGCACATCGCGGACCCCGGCCTCGGAGTCTTCGGCGCCAACGGCATCGTGGCCGCCGGCATCCCCATCGCCGCCGGTGCCGCGCTGGCCGGCCGGCTGCGCGGCGAGCGCCGTGTCACGGTCGCGTTCTTCGGCGACGGCGCCGTGGCGCAGGGCGCGTTCCACGAGGCCGCCAACCTGGCCGCGCTGTGGCGCCTGCCGATGGTCTTCTTCTGCGAGAACAACGGCTACGCGGAGTTCTCCGCCGCCGCCGACCAGCACCCGGTGGACCTGGCCACCCGCGCCGCCGGCTACGGCATGGAGTACGCCCGCGTCGACGGCAACGACGTCGAGGACGTCATCGCCACCATGTCCGCGATCGTCGAGCGGATCCGCGACGGCGCCGGGCCCGTCTTCGTCGAGGCGCGGACCTATCGCTGGCACGGCCACTACGAGGGCGACCCGGAGCGGTACCGGTCCAAGGAGGAACTGGCCGGGTGGCGCACCGGACGCGACCCGGTGGCCATCGCCCGCACCCGGCTGCTGGAGCGCGGCACCGGCGCGGGCGCGCTCGACGCGATCGACACCGAGATCCGGGTACTGATCGACGACTCAGTCGCCGCCGCCCGCGGTGCACCGCCACCGGCGCCCGAGGTACCCGCCGCCGCCCTGTACGCTCCCCGCGCCGTGGTCACCGAGCCCGCGGTGGACCCGTCCGCCCCGGCCGGGACGTTCCGCACCATGGACGCCGTGCGCCTGGCCCTGGAGTACGAGCTGGAGACCGACCCGGACGTGTTCCTCGCCGGTATCGACGTGGGCAAGGGCGGCAACGTCTTCGCGCTGACCCGCGGCCTGTACGACCGCTGGCCGGACCGGCTGCTGGACACGCCCATCTCCGAAACCGCCGTGATGGGGCTCGGCGTCGGCGCCGCCATGGCCGGTCTGCGCCCCGTCGTGGAACTGATGTACCTGGACTTCCTCGGCGTCTGCTTCGACCAGATCTACAACCAGGCCGCCAAGATGCGCTTCATGACCGGCGGCCGCGCGTCGATGGCCCTGACCATCCGCACCCAGTTCGGCGCCGGCCGCTCCGCCGGCAGCCAGCACTCGCAGAGCCTGGAGGCGCTACTCGCGCACATCCCCGGACTCACCGTGGTCATGCCCTCGACCCCCGCCGACACATACGGCCTGCTGCGCGCCGCGATCCGCGACCCCAACCCCGTCGTGTTCATCGAAAACCGGCTCCTGTACGGCACCCGGGGACCCCAGCCGCCGGCCGGTCACCTCATCCCGCTGGGGAAGGCGGCGGTGGTACGCGCCGGTGCCGACGCCACGCTCGTCAGCGTGTCCCGCATGGTCGCGGAGAGCCTCGCCGCCGCCGAGGCCGCCGCCGGACGGGGCATCAACGTCGAAGTCATCGACCTGCGCACGGTCGCCCCGCTGGACACCGCGACGATCCTGGAGTCGCTGTCCCGCACCCGCCGGCTGCTCGTGGCCCACGAGGCGGTCACCGACTTCGGCATCGGCGCCGAGATCGCCGCGGTCGCGGCTGCCGAGGGCTTCGGCAACCTCGACGCACCGGTCATCCGGATCGGCGCCGCCGCGACGCCGCCGCCGTACGCGCCGAACCTCGAACAGCTCTGGCTACCGGACCGGCACCGCATCGAGCGGGCCATCGCCCGACTCCTCCGGTAGCATTCTCGAACCCGTAAGAGTCCCTGCACCATACCATCGGGTACGGTGGCCGGCGAACGTGCTCGTGAGGCGTCGGCTGGACGGCGAGGTCGGCCGGCCTGTCATGGGAGGCGTGATGGTGGACGCGATCAGGACGACGCCCGCGGTCGCCGGCTCCCGGATCACCGGCATCGGCACCTACCGCCCGGGCCGGGTGGTGCGCAACGCTGACCTGGTCGACCTGATCGATTCCAGCGACGAGTGGATCCGCCGCCGCTGCGGGATCACGGCGCGGCGCGTCGGCGCCCCGGACGAGACGGTGGTGAATATGGCCGTTGCCGCGTCGCTCAAGGCGTTGGCCGGTGCCGGCGTGGCCCCCGATGCGGTCGACACGGTCCTGCTGGCGACCATCTCCCACCTCCAGCAGTGCCCGCCGGCGGCACCGGAGATCGCCCACCTGATGGGTGCCCGGTCGGCCGGCGCCATCGACCTGGGCGCTGCCTGCGCCGGTTTCTGCCACGGGCTGGCCCTGGCCGACTCGCTCATCCGCTCGGGGGCCAGCCGGTGTGTCGTCGTGGTCGGCTCGGAGAAGATGAGCGACCTCGTCGATCCCCGTGACCGCGGCACGGCGTTCCTGTTCGGGGACGGCGCCGGCGCGGTCGTCGTGGGTCCCGCCGCGAGCCCGGGAATCGGCCCGGTGGTGTGGGGTGCCGACGGTGGACGCAAGGAGGCCATCGCGCACTCGGCCTCCTGGCTGGACCTGCGGGAGGGTGGGACGCCGTGGCCGACCCTGCGGATGGACGGCCCCAGCGTCTACCGGTGGGCGATCCAGACCGTGCCACAGATCGCCCGGCAGGCGCTTCGCGCTGCCAGCATCGATCTGTCGCAGCTCGCCGCGTTCATCCCGCACCAGGCCAACCTGCGCATCATCGAGGCGTCGGCGGCCGCCCTGGGGCTGCCACCCCACGTGGTGGTGGCGCGCGACGTGACGGAGGCCGGCAACACCTCGGCCGCCTCCATCCCGCTCGCGATGGAACGTCTGCTCATTCAAGGAGATGCCGACAGCGGCGACCTGGCCCTGCTGGTCGGCTTCGGCGCCGGCCTGGCACACGCCGCCATGGTGGTCAGCCTGCCGTGACCGCGTTCTGTGCCATCTCGACACCCGACACGGGAACCTACAAACCCATGCCCAGGACACCGATGACGGCCATGGCGAGCGCTGTGACCAGAACCACCAGAACCGTTGCTGTTGACAGCATCACCTGACGCTGGCTGTCCGATCGGGGTTGTTGCATCCAGCTTCCTTCCACCGGGTACCGCATCGCCACGTTACTGTGCGGCGGCGTTGACGCACGTCTCCTCCGGGTGAGTGGTTTTGCGCGCGGTGGGGTCGCCGCGAGACGGAACGGCCGGTGAGCGCGGAGCCGGCCGGATACGCCGCGATCGTGCCAGCGCGGTGCATGCGGCCGTCAATGCTCATCCGGTGATACATCCATGCGCTGACACGTTCTCACGTCGTCCGGCGCGCACCCTGATGTGTGCCCACTGTGGACAGACCGCGGCGACCCGGTCCAATCCGGTGTTCACCTCGCGGTGCGGCTACGAGCCCGGATGGTCGCCGCGGTGACCGAAAATTTGTGACCTTCCATTTGCTATGTCGCTGGGACGGTTCCGTGAGTAGCCTCTGGTGCCATGCTTGCCTCTCGGGTCCAGGGCAGAAGGCGGGGCGGTCAGTCGTACACCGCCATCGTCTGGATCGGGCTCGGGCTGGCTCCCATCGCCGCCCTGCTGGTGCTTTTCGGCCGCGGCACCGTTGCCATGTATGTCGCGGCGCTGTTGGCGATCCTGGCCGTCATGTTGTTCGGGCTGTCGATGCGGAAGCGTCCCGACACCGCCGACATGCGCGCCGAACTGGAGGAGGCGTTGTTCGACGAGATCGACGTTCTGCACGCTGACATCCGGCAGGACATCGCTTCGGCGACACATGCGACGCACCGGTCATTGTCGAAGAAGATACGGGGGCTGTACGAGAATGTCGTGGCGCTGCGCGGGCAACTGGATGCCCTGCATCGCCGGCTCGACGAGATGCGCGCCGTGGCGGATTCGGGCGCGCAGAAGAGAACGACCGCTTCGCGCTGGCGCCCGGCCGCGTCGCGTACCCCCTCGTTCTGGCCGGCCGGCGCCGACGGTGGCCCCGGCGGGACGGGTCCGGTCGGGCACCGGGCCGAGGATCGCGTCTCCGGCGCGCCCGCCTCGATGCGTTCGCGACGCGCCGACGGTCCGGACCACGCTGGTCGGGGCGCGCCGCGCGAGGAGTCGTGGACCGAGCAGTGGCTGCGGGAGAGGCTGCCCGGGGCGGGTAGCCACCGCTCGGGCGCCGCTGAGCCGGATGCCGAAGGTGAGTCCGGTGACTACGGCGCCAGCCCAACCGGTTCCAGCAACCGGTCCCGCGCGGGCAGCGTCGGGAGCGCGGACGACGGTTGGGGCGACGCCGCCGATCACGGGTCCACCGGCTCGGGCTGGTTTGACGCGCGGGCGGGCGGCAGGTGGGGGTCCGTGCACCGTGACGGGCACGGTGGGGAGTTGCGGGTGGGTGAGAGGCGGGCGGCGTTGCGCCGGGACGAGTCCGGCACCGAGTTGCGTATCGAGGATCGCTGGGCGGCCGTGCGGCGCACCGCCGCCGACAACGAGGGTGTGGATACCCGGTGGGAGGCCGGGGCGCGTTGGTTCGCGGCGGAGTTGGGGCGTAGTTGGTCTGGCGAGGAGCGCTGGAGCGGCCAGGAGCGGGGTGGGCCCGGTGCGGAGCCGGACCGGGCGCACAGCGCTGCCGCGCCGCCACGGCACCACGTGCCGCCCGCGAGTGGTGCCGGCCGCCGCGCGGCGGAGGCCATCTCTGCGGATGACGGTGAGCACGCGGCCGATTTTCGCGGCTGGTGGCCGGAGCCCGACAGCGGGCGTCGGGAGCGGGTACGCGATGACGGGTAGCGGCGGGCGCTAGGTACCGATCCCAGTTCATCAGGATTCCTGCCATTACTTCAGTGCACATCTGGGTCAATGTCTGGCGCAGGTGTGTGAGTGGCGCTGAAGAAAACCATACCGTACGGTCTTGTCTGTGACAGCCGCGTTCGAGGTGTCGGCCGTACACCTTGCCGACCAGTGGTGCCTCATGATGGCGCTCGGCTTGTCGAGTATTCCGGAGGTCGCGGAAGCCGGCTTCCGGCACGACGCGGACCACAGTCCACGGATCGTGCAGGCTTCCAACGTGATCGTCGCCTTCAACCATCCGGGCGCCCGCGTGACGTTCGCCAGATCGATGGGTTCGGCGAGTCTGGGTACCATCGACTTCCCCGCCTACACACCGCTGTGCGTCATCGCCACGACAGCGTTGGCTCTGAAGGAGTATCTCGACCGCGCGATCGAGTCGGGAAGCGCATGCGACGAGGGTGACCCACCCGTCGACGCGCCGGTTCAGGTCGAGTACCGACCGGCACTGGCCGACCTGTACGTGACGGCCGAACTGGAGTCTTGCGGCTGCCCCAAGCCGTGCGTCTTCGACGAGGGTCATCAGGCGAGTTGCGCAAGCGTGTCGCCCTGATTCGCCGGGCTCCGGGCGGCGGTTCGCAGATTCCCCGTACCGGTAGCACACCGGCGGCACCGTAGCCCGCCCCGCGGCCTTCGCGCGGCGGGTTCGTCTCGATGACCAGTTCGTCGCGCCTTGCCATCGTAGTCCGAATGTACGTACATTAGACGCGGAGTGGCAAGTACTCCGAGGGGTATGTGATTCGGGGAGGCGTGATGGCGGCCGAGGACGGCGGACCGGCGCCGGTGGACCGGCGCAGCCCACTGCCGCTGTGGGCGCAGGTGGCCGCCGACCTGCGCCGCCGCCTGACGGCGGGTGCGTTCAGCCAGGGCTTTCCGCCGGAGCATGACCTTGTCGCGCAGTACGGGGTCAGCCGTCACACCGTCCGCGAGGCGCTGCGGGAACTGCGCACCACCGGAGTTGTGGTGGCCGAGCGGGGGCGGCGCAGCTTTGTCGACCGGTCCCGCATCGAGCAGCCGCTGGGCGCCTTGTACAGCCTGTTCCGGGCGGTGGAGGCGCAGGGTGTCCAGCAGCGCAGCGAGGTGCTGCGGCTGCGGCGTACCACCAACGCGCGCGTCGCCCGGCACCTGCGCCTGGCCCCCGGCGCGGACCTGGTGGAACTGCGGCGCCGCCGGCTGGTCGACGGCGAGCCTCTCGCCCTGGACACCGCATGGCTGCCGGCCGACCTTGCCGCGCCGCTGGTGAACGTCGACTTCACCCACACCGCGCTGTACGACGAGTTGGCCCGCCGCTGCGGCGTGCGCGTGGAGGGCGGCCGGGAGCAGATCACCCCGGTGGTACCCGATGCGCGCAGCGCGCGCCTGCTCGGCCTGCAACCGGGTGCGGCGGCGTTCTCCGTCCAGCGGTTGGGCTGCGCCGGCGGGCGGCCGGTGGAGTGGCGGGAAACCACGGTGCGGGGTGACCGGTTCGCGTTCGTCGCCGAATGGTCGGCCCGCCGCCCCGAACTGGGCCTGTCCGCAGAGCAGTTGCCGGAGGGCCGGGCGCGGTGAGCCTGCTGCTCTCGGTGCCGGTGGGCCTGGCGATCGGGCTGCTGCTCGGCGCGCTGGGCGGTGGTGGGTCGATCCTGGCGGTACCGGCTCTGGTGTACCTGCTCGGCCAGTCACCGCACGCCGCCACCACCGGTGCCCTGGTCGTGATCGGCCTGTCCGCCGTCACCGGAATGCTGGCCCACCGCGCCGCCGCGCAGGTACGCCTCGGTCAGGGCGCGGTCTTCGGGCTGCTCGGCGTCGCGGGCACCGTTGCCGGTTCCCGGGCGAGCGCCAGCGTCGATCCGGACCTGTTGCTGGCCGGGTTCGCCGCGTTGATGCTCGTCGCCGGGGCGGGCATGCTGCGCCGCGGCGGGGGAGTGCTCAGGCGGGTCGCGGGCCGCCAACGCTCCACAGTGGGCCGGGCGGCGAAGGTCTTGCTGACCGCGACGGGCGTCGGTCTGCTCACCGGATTCTTCGGTGTGGGCGGCGGTTTCGTCGTGGTACCCGCACTCGTGTTGGCTCTCGGCTTCGACATGGCCACGGCGGTGGGCACCTCGCTGCTGGTCATCGCCATCAACGCCGGCAGCGCCCTGGCCGTGCGGCTGGGCTCCGGCGCCGCGCTGGACTGGCCCCTGCTGGCCATGTTCACGGCCGCGGCCATGGCCGGCAGCCTCGCCGGTCAGAAGGCCGGCACGCGGATGCGCCCGCGCACCATGTCCCTGTCGTTCGCGCTGCTGTGTATCGCGCTCGCGGTGTTCATCGCCGCCCGGTCCGTTCCCCACCTGTTCGCCACGTGAGGGGCTCGCCATGCCCACCCCCCGCAAGCACAACGTCGTCATCGCCTACAGTTTGAGAATGACATTCTCCTAGCGGTAGTATGGCAATTCCAGAACGGGCGGATGCCTCACGGCCGCAAGGCCCGCACCGAACCCGGGCCGCTGGAAGGAGGGGACATACCACGCCATGCCCAGAGACGTCGGCACGCGGCCCCCGAAGCACCGGCGATGAGCTTCGCCTCCCACCGGTGGGGAGACTGGCGCACGGCCGACCTGGTGGCGGCGAAGCAGGCGGGCGGTGTGCGGGTCAGCCTCGTCGTGCCGGCGCGCAACGAGGCGGCGACCGTGGGCCCGATGGTCGGGCGCATCCACGCGGCGCTGGTGGACACCGTGGCACTGCTGGACGAGATCGTGGTCATCGACTCCGACTCGGAGGACGAGACGTTCGCCGTCGCCGAGCGTACCGGCGCCGCCGTGTACCGGTCCCGGGACATCCGGCCCGACCTCGGCAGCTATCCGGGCAAGGGCGAGGCGATGTGGAAGTCGCTGTTCGTCACCAGCGGCGACGTGCTCGTGTTCATGGATGCCGACCTCGTGGACTGGGACACCCACTTCGTACCCGGGCTGCTCGGTCCGCTGCTGACCGTACCGGAGGTGGCGCTGGTCAAGGGCTGCTACGAGCGCCCGTACGTGCACGGCGACGTGGTCGCGGCGCACGAGGGCGGCAGGGTGACCGAACTCGTGGCACGGCCGCTCATCGCCCTGCTGTTCCCGGAACTGGCCGGACTGGCCCAGCCGCTGGCCGGCGAGTGGGCCGTGCGCCGGACGCTGTTCGAGGCGCTCTCCGTGCCCACCGGGTACGGCGTGGAGATGGCTGCGCTCATCGACGCGGTGCGCATGCTCGGTACCGGCGCCGTCGCCCAGGTGCACCTGGGCCGGCGGACCCACCGGCACCAGTCGCTGCACGATCTCGGCGGCATGGCCACCCAGGTGATGGCCGCCGCGTGGTCGCGAGCCACCGGTGCGCCGCCGCCCGACACGGTCAGGCTCCGGTGCAACCTCCCGGTCCCGCTCACCGAGCGCCCGCCCGTAACAACGGTCCTCAAGCCTCGATAGAGGCGACTTCGGTCTCCCTGGGTCGGGCGCCGGCCCGCCCGGCCCAGGGAGGGATCGGGTCAGCGCGCTGCTCGGCGTCGGGCGGGCACGGTGGTGCTTCGTCGACATCGAGGCGGGCAGCCCGAACGGCGGGAAGTGGTCCGGCCCGAGAAACGAGGTGATCCCGGCGATCCGGTCACCACGTACGGTCGGCACCGTGATCGACCAGGACTCGTGCGGGCCGGCGGCGTCCGCGCCGAGGTAGAACGCGACGGCTGGCTGGCCGTTGGCGCTGGTGAGCCGGTACCGCCAGCTCGGGCAGCGGGTCATGGGTACCCGTACGGCGAAGTCGGTGACGGCCGCGATGCCGTGGTACCAGGCGGGTAGCGGTGGCATCGACCAGGTGACGTCCGCCGTGAGCAGCGCGACGAGGGCCTCGGCGTCGCCGTGCTGGAGTGCGGTGGCGAACCCGGTCGCGAGCGCCCGTACTCGCGTGTCGTCGACCGCGTCGATGAGGTCCAGGCAGGTACGGGTGGTCAGGGTGTACAGCCAGGTGCGTAGACTGCTGCGGTGCTCGAACCGGGCCAGCCCTCGCCAGGCCCGTACCAGAGCCTCCTGTACGGCGTCCTCGGCGTCGTGGACCGAGCCGAGCATCCGGTAACAGTGCGCGCGCAGCTCCGGGCGCAGCGGCGCCACCGCGGGAGTCTCACCCGGGACCGACCACGACCCGGATCCACCTCACCCCGCGCAGGAGGCTGCCCATGAGTACGACGGACCTCACCGGCACTGACGGTAACCACGTCGGGCTGGTCCACCGGGGAGCGCCGCGGTGACGTCGCCGGAGCCCACGGCCGGCGGCCGAGCGCCGGCCGGCACGTGGTCGCTGATCCATGCCGAACGGGCCGCCCTGGCCGCCGACCTCGCGGAGTTGGCCGAGCCGCGCTGGGCCACCCGGTCACTGTGCGAGCTGCTGACCGTGCGCGAAGTGCTGGCCCACGTCACCGCCGGGGCCAGCCTCAACGCCGTGCGGTGGATGGCCGGCGTGATCCGCTGCCGGTTCGACTTCGACAAGCAGGTCGCCATGCGGCTGGCCGAACATCTGGGTACGACACCGGCCGACACGCTCGCGCGATTCCGCCGCGTGATCACCAGCACCACCAAGCCGCCCGTCCCACCCGTGGCGATGCTCGGTGAAACCATCGTGCACGGCGAGGACATCCGCCGGCCGCTGGGCATCCGCCGCGACTACCCGATCGCCACCCTGACCGCGGTCGCCGGCTACTACCAGCACTCGAATCTCGTCGTACCCGCCGCCAGACGCGCACGCGGCCTGCGCCTCGCCGCCACCGACGGCCCCTTTGCCGCAGGTTCCGGGCCGCTGGTTTCCGGTACCACCCTGGCCCTGGTCATGGCCATGGCCGGCCGGGCGCTCTGCTGCGACGACCTCGACGGTGAGGGAGTCGCCCTCCTGCGCGACCGCCAGGCCACGGTCTGATCATGACTTCCCCTCCGTCACCAATACCCCGCCGGGCGTTGGACTGACCGGTCGGTTGACTTGGACCGATCGGTACAACTAGATTTTGACGAGGATTCCCGGCGTGCGAGGTGGAGGGGGGTTCCCGGGGTGTTCAAGGAATTCGTCGTGTCGGGGGACTCGCACATCATTGAGCCGGTCGACCTGTTCCGGGGCCGCCTGCCGAAGCAGCTGCGGGACCGTGCCCTGTGGGAAGAGGAGTTCACGCTCGACCAGCCGCTGGTGCCGGGCGGGCACACCGAGTTCAAGAAGCTGCACACCATCGGGTTCGACGGCTGGACCATCTCCAAGTACCGGCAGTTCGGCGGCCCGACCCCGGACGGCGAGCCGGAGCACATCCTGCGTGACATGGACATCGACGGTGTGGATGCCGCGGTGATGTTCCCGAACCTGTCGCTGTTCGTGTTGTTCACCGACGACCATGAGCTGTCGATGGCGCACGCGCGCGTCTACAACGACTACATCATCGAGCGGTTCCTGCCGTACCGGGACCGGATGCGCCCGACGGCGGCGATCCCGCTCACCGACATCCCCGACGCGGTGGCCGAGATCGAGCGGTCCGCACGCGCGGGTCTGGGTGCCATCCTGCTACCGGAGATCCCGCCCGTGCCGTACTGGTCGCGGGAGTACGACCCGGTGTGGGCGGCGGCGCAGGCGCACGGGATGCCGGTCTTCATCCACGTCGCGACCGGCGGGGTCAATGTCAAGGATGGACAGTCCCAGACGGCGACCACGGTCAAGGCGCTGATGACGGCCGTGAACATGGGCAAGGGACAGCTCACCGACGCCATGGTGTCGAGCCGGTCCATGGGCGGCGGGAACACCGGGGCGGCGAGCCCGCAGCGCATCATCGCCAGCCTCGTCAGCGGCGGTGTCTGCGAGCGGTTCCCCGACCTCCACTTCAACCTCATCGAGTTCAGCGCCGGCTGGCTGGTCTCGTACCTGGGTTTCCTGGACAAGTCGTGGCGCACCGGCACCGGCCAGGACCCCGACTGGTGGCTCGGTTTCTGGGACGACGGCCGCCCGCCACACGACCAGCCGGCCATGGGACGGCTGTTCGCCGTCAACGCCAAGTGGCCGTGGCCGCTCAAGCCCAGCGAGTACGTCCAGCGGCAGATCCACGTGCAGTTCGCCGACGACCCGACCGCGGTCAAGGCCCGCCACATCACTGGAATCACCACGGTCATCTGGGGCAACGACTATCCGCACGCGGAGGGCACGTTCCGCAGCAGCGCCGAGTGCATCGCCGAGAACTTCGCCGGCGTACCCGACGAGGACCGCGCGGCCATCCTGGGCGGCACGCTCGCCGACGTCGTAGGCTTCGACAAGGCCAGGAAGCTGGCCGAGGTCCGGCAGGCAGCCGACAGCTGATCCGCACCCGTCACCGGCGGCGGCCGGCAACCTCGCTCACGGTGCCCTGCGCGGCGAGCAGCCGCTGCGCCCGCTGCCATTCGGCGTCGGTGACCATCACCCTGCGGCCGTTGCGCGCCATGCCGTGGAACAGCGTCTGGCAGTACTCGCGGGACAGCTCCGGTACGCTCCAGTGCCGGTTCGCGGTCCGCGCCCACTGGTACGTGTGGTTGTGCAGGTTGAGGAACTGCAGCGCGGCCAGCCGGGGGTCCATGTCGCGCAGTGAACCGTCCGCGATCGCCTGCTCCAACAGGCCACGCACGATCTCCTCGAACTGCCGGCGCTGGTCCAGGACGCGCTTGCGGTTGGCGCCGGTCAGGTGCACGTAGTCGTGCTCGTACACCCGGATGTGGTCGACGCGGGTGAGGATGAGGCTCAGCAGCGCCTCGGAGAGCAGGCGCAGCTGGACGACGGGCCGGGCCTCGACCGCCACGATCCCGGTGGCCCGGGCCAGCAACGGCCGCAGCACCCGGTCCTGGATGGCGACGAGGAGGCTCTCCTTGGAGCCGATGTAGTAGTACAGCGCGCCCCGGCCCAGCCCGACCGCGTCGCCCAGTTCGCTGACGCCGACGGCGGCGTACCCCTGTTCGGCGAACAGCGCGGCGGCCCGGTCGATGATGTCCTCCCGGCGGTCCTCGTAGCGCGCGCTCGGTCCCGACACTCTGGCCATTGCGGTCCTCCCGTCAGACACCCGCACAGTGTGGCAGCACTCCACTGTGGACGGCTAATCCGTGAGGCCGGCCAGGCTGGCCGCGCCGCGCATCTGGAACTCGAAGAAACCCGGCCGGTCCTCGTCGACCGAGTTGTTGAGCTGGCCGAACAGTTCGCCGCTGACCGCGCCGCAGAGCTGGAAGAACAGCGCGAACGTGCTCGCCACGAGCTGCACCGGGATCTCTTGGCCGAGTGTCTGTCCAACCTGGGCGAGTTCCTCGGCGTACCGGCCGGTGAGCGGCTGGCCCAGCCGTACCTGTCCCGCGTGGTACGTCTCCAGCAGGGTCCGTCCGATCAGGAGCAGCACCCGGATGGCGGGTTCGACGGTATTCCGCGGCGCCTGGTACCCGGGTACCGGGCTGCCGTAGATCAGCGCCCACTGGTGCGGCCGGGCCAGCGCCCAGGCCCGTACCGCAGAGGTGATCGCCAGCCACCGGTCGAGCCCGCCCTCGATCCCTGTGGCGGCGCGCTCGGCGGCCTCGCCCACGTCGTTGTACGCATCGATGATCAGCGCGGTGAGCAGGTCGTCCCGGTTCGCGAAGTAACGGTACATGGCGGACGGCGCCATCCCGACGTCCCGGGCGACCGCGCGTAGCGACAGGTTGGCGCCGTCGGTGGCCAGGTGCCGGTGTGCGGCCGTCTTGATCTCTTCGGTGACCGCGGCACGGATGCGGGCGCGCACTCCTGGGACGCTCATGTGAACAGTGTGCCACACCGTGAACGGTGTTCTTGACACGGCTGACTTCGAAGTGCGACCCTTGTTCGCAAGAGAGAACACTGTTCACGATAGAAGGGGAAGCCATGCCCAAGCACGTCGTCGTCGGCGCCGGTCCGATCGGCTCCCGGGTCGCGCGGTTGCTTGCCGACCAGTCCGAGAGCGTCCGCATCGTGACCCGCAGCGGCAGCGGACCGGAACACCCACTGATCGAGCGGGTCGCCGCCGACGCGGCCGACGCCCGCCGGCTCATCGAACTGGCCCGCGGCGCCGAGGTCCTCTACAACTGCGTGAACCCGAAGTACACCGAATGGGAGCGGCGCTGGTACCCGATGAACGACGCCATGATCGGCGCGGCCCGGGCGGCCGGCGCGGTCTACGCCATCACCGGCAACCTCTACGGGTACGGGCCGCGGCCCGACGGGCGGATGACCGAGCACACCCCGCTTGCCGCGGTGGGTCGCAAGGGCAAGGTGCGGATCAAGATGTGGCAGGACGCGCTGGCCAGCGGCGTGCGTACCGTCGAGGTCCGCGGCTCGGACTACGTCGGGGCCGGCGCGATGGGCGTCTTCACCACGGTGATCCTGCCGGCCATCCACAAGCGGCGCACGGTGTGGGTACCGGGCAACCCTGACCTGCCGCACACCTTCACCTACACCGGCGACATGGCCCGCGCCCTGGTGGCCCTGGCTCGCGACGAGCGGGCGTACGGCAACGCCTGGCACGTACCCTCGCCCGCACCGGTGACCATCCGGCAGCTGGCCGACCGGTACTGCGCGGTGACCGGCAACCCGCCGATCACGATGCGCATGCTGCCCCGGTTCGTGATGCGTACGGCCGGCCTGGTCGTACCGATGGCCCGGGAACTGGCCGAGATGGACTACCAGTTCTACGCGCCGTTCGTGCTCGACAGCACCCTGACCCAGGCCACGTTCGGCCTCACGGTGACCGATGTGGAGCAGGCCGTCCAGGAGATCGCCGAGCAGGCGGAGGCCACCGCACTCAAACCCTGAACCGGCGGGGTCAGCGGGCGGCGAGTACGGCCTGGGCGGCGTTGTAGCCGGGGATGAAGGTGATGCCGGGGCCGCCGTGGCAGCCGGCGCTGCCCAGGTAGAGACCCTCGATGCCGAGCGGCTGGCCGGGGTACCCGGTAGGGCCGGGTCGGTTGGGGCCCATCTGCTCGGGATGGATCAGGCCGTGGCAGTAGTCGCCGCCGGGCGCCCCGAACATCGTGCTCATGTGCCGCGGTGTGAACGTGGTGTGCTTCGTGATGAGGCTGGCGAAGTTCGGCGCCAGGCGGGTGATCTTCTCGATCACCCGGCGGCCCATCTCGGCCTTCAGCCGGGCGTAGTCGGCCTGGCTGGTCTCGACCGGGAACCAGAGCGCGAACGCCGATGCCGCGTGCCTGCCGGGCGGTGCCAGGCCGGGGTCCTGCGCCGAGGGGATCTGGAAGGCGACGGCCGGGTCGGCGGGAACGACACCGCGGCGGCAGTCCTCCCACTGCTGCTGTAGCTCCTCGGGCGTGCTGAACAGTCCGATGGCGGCCTGCATCGACGGGTCGTTGAGCAGTTCGTACGGCGCCGCGAACTCCGGCGCGCCGTCCAGCGCGAAGTGCATCTGCACGTAGCTGCCGCGGTGGTCGGCCCGGGAGAACCGCTCGCGCACCTCGGGGCCGACCGCGCCGGGGGTGACCAGTCGGGTGAGCGTCAGGTCGGGAGCGACGCAGGAAACCACCACGGGGGAGTCCACAGTGGACCCATCCCCGGCCGTCACACCGGTCACCCGGCCGCCGGCGGCGCGGATCTCCGTGACCTCGGTACGCAGCCGCAGTTCCCCACCCGCGGCCGCGAACTGCTCGCGCAGGTGCGTGGTGAGCGTCCCGATGCCGCCCCGCAGCTTCTTCATCAGGACGGTGTTCTCGTCGGGAACGGCCAGGCCGAAGGCGAGCGCGGCGGCGCTGCCCGGGGTCGCGGGGCCGCGGTACGTGGCGTTGACCGCCAGGAAGGCCAGCATCCCGCGCAGCGCGCCGTGCTTCTCCCGGTCCGGGAGGTAGCGGTCGAGCACGTCGGTGACCGATCCGAAGAGCAGGTCGGTGATGCTGGCCCGCTCGGACTCGCTGGTCGCGCAGGCGTACATCTCGTCCAGCGTCTTCGGTGGCCGCCCGGCCTCGAACCGGCCCAGCGCCCGGGCCGGCGCCTGGCTCCACGCCACCAGTTCGGCCAGCCCGACGACGACGTCACCGCCGTGTACCTCGTCCAGGTGCATCATCAGCCGCAGCGGATCGGTGTAGTAGACGATGGGGGCGTCACCGGTACCCCGGGTCGACACCGACATGACGTCCAGGTCGACAGTGGACAGAGTCTCCAGGCCGAGTTCCTCGCTCACCGCCCTCGCGGTCGGGAACTGCACCGAGCCCGCGATCTCGAACCTGTAGCCGTCGAACAGCTCGACGGTGGAGGCCATCCCGCCCGCGTACCGCTTGGCCTCCAGGCACAGGGTACGCAGGCCCGCGCGCTGTAGGAGGACGGCCGCCGTCAATCCGTTGTGCCCCGCGCCGATGACGATCGCGTCGTACTCAGCCATGGCCCAGGCTGACACGGGCGGTAGGTTTCGTCAATAGTGACGGAACATGCCGTCGACGGGACCGGCCTCGATGGCGGAGAGCGCGGCGTGGGACAGGCGCGCGAGTTCGGCCAGGGAGCGGTCGGCACAGACCATCCAGAACTCCATCGCGCCGAAGACGGCGGCGGCGATACATCGCGCGGTCACGGTCACCTCCAGCGACGTACCCGGCTCGGCACCCACGCGGGTACCCAGGCGTTCCGCGACGGCCGCCGCGAAGTCCGCCTCCACCTGGCGGATGTGCGCCACGATGCGCCCGGGGTCGAGCGCCTCGGCGCGCAGCGCGGCGATCTGCGTGACGGCCTGCACGTCGTAGGGGAAGGCGAAGATGGCCACCCGGACGGACTCGATGATCGGCTCGTCGTCCGGCCGTGCGGCCAGCGCCCGCCGGAACCAGTGCAGGCCCGCGTCGTAGTCGGCGAACAGCAGCTCGTGCTTGGAGGTGAAGTGCCGGTAGAAGGTCCGCAGCGAGACCCCGGCGTCCGCGGCGATCTGCTCGGCGGAGGTACCCTCCACGCCCTGCGCCAGGAACCGGAGCACCGCCGCCCGCCGCAGCGCCTCGCGCGTACGTTCGCTGCGTGCGGTGTGCGCCGGCCGGACCATGCGGCCGACTATAGCCTGCTCCAGTTTCGGCAATATTGACAGAACCCGGCCGCTGGGACACGCTGGCGGAGTGCTGTCGCTGATCACTCACGCGATGCTCGGCGTGATCGTCATCTGGGTCATCGTCGCCGGCAACCGGGCGACCTTCCGCCGGCCCGCGACCGGCCCGGCGGTTTCTGTGCTGGAGGGTGCCTACTACCTGGCGGGCGTCGCATCCGTGCTGGTGGGCTGGTACTTCAACGTCAGGTTCGTGATGCAGTACGCACACGGCCACGCCAACCCGTTCTGGGGCGACGGGAGTTGGGCGCAGTACATCAGGCTCATGTATGTCAACCCGGCCGCCAGTTCGGCCGGGCAGGACTACACGATCGGCAACGTGGTCCTGCTGCCGCTGTTCACGATCGTCGACGGGCGGCGGCGTGGCATCGCCCGCCCCTGGCTGTACTTCGTGGTCAGCCTGTTCACCAGCTTCGCCTTCGCGTGGGCGTTCTATCTGGCCACCGTCGAACGGCGGCGCCGGCAGCAAGCGGAACTGCCCGCCGCCTGAGCAGTGTCAGGCGCCGTCCGCGCGCCGCGTCGGTCCGGACCTGATGCCGCGGGACCGGCCCTTGCTCAGCGGCCCGCGGCTGCCGGCGGTCGACAGGCCGGTGAGGACGACGTCGATGGCGCGGTCGAGGACGTCTGCGCTGGCGGGCATCGTGGCCGACGCTTGAGCCAGACCGCGGATGAGCAGGTACACCTCCTCGATCGTGGCCGACGGTCGCACCGCGCCGGACTCCTGTGCCCGGCGCAGCACCGCGCCGGCCGCGCCCTTGAGCCGGGCCGACGCGTCGACCAGGCTGTCCGGGAAAGTCGCGGGATCGCCGATCATCGACGCGAGCGTCAGCTTCGTCGCACCCGTCTCGATCATCATCCGTACCAGTGCGCGCCATGCCTGGCCCGGGTCGGCACCGGCCGCCGCCCCCCGGGCCTGTTCGGTGATCCGGTCGAAGTGCCGCAGGAGGGCCGCCTCGATCAGTGCCTCCTTGGTGGGGAAGTGGCGGAAGACCGTGGCGATACCGACCCCCGCTCGCCGGGCGACCTCCTCGGTGGAGCCGGCCGCCCCGTGGGCGCCGAACACCGCCTCCGCGGCGGCCAGGATGCGCTCGCGGTTGTCCCTCGCGTCCTGCCGCATCCAACCCCTTCCCGCGACCCCGCCCAGACTTTAACCGGAGGCGGGACTTCGGTACACTTTCCGAAGTCCCGACTCCGTTTATGGAGGGTACATGTCACATGCAGCCACGCCCGAACAGGTTGTCCGTGCGGTCGCCGCCGGGGTCAGCGCCCTGGTCGCCGGTCGCCTCACCGACCAGCAACGGCAGGTACAGGTCGACCAGCTGGCCGACCTGTACGCCGAGCACACCGACGTGCGGCACCCGTTGGCCCCGTTGGGCGACACGCCGCTGCGCACCCGCGACGAGTTGCGCCGGCACTTCGCCGAGGCGCCCGACGCCCGCGGGTTCGACCGATTCGAGGCGGAGGGGGAGGTGCACCAGACCGCTGACCCGGAGGTGGTCGTTTTCGAGTTCCGCTACGTGGGGTCGGTGGACGGCCACTCCTTCGCCCTGCCGTGCATCTTCGTGACCCGGGTCCGCGACGGCGTCATCATCGAGTCCCGTGACTACGGCGACCACGTGGGACTCGCCCGTACCTTCGGCCGTCTCGGCGATCTGGCCACGGCCCTGGCCAACGAGTCAAGGTAGTTGCCGCGTACCGGTCACCACGGCCACACGTCCGGGTTGTCGTCGTTGATCGCCTGCCACGCCAGGTACCGGGCGTCCCGGGCCGTCGAGGGCCGCTGCCTGTACCGGTAGGCGGGTTCGCCGCGGACACCGGCGGTGTTCGCGTCCAGTACCACCCAGGTCGGGCGCTCCTCCGGCGGCTTGGCCGCGCCAACGAGCGTCTTCATCTGCGGTCGGACTGGTAGTTGTTCCCGTTGATATTGACCTCTGTCACGCCGATGCCTCCTCAGCGTGCAGCGCCGTCGCGAGCGCGAACGTCACGGACGGCTCGCCGCGCGCGCTGGAGGTGGCTCGCGGGCCGGTAGCATGATCAGCGTGCAGGCGATACCGTTCGCGCTGGTCGATGTCTTCGCCGGCGAGCCGTTGGCTGGCAACCCGTTGGCGGTGGTACCCGATGCCGATGGCGTGGGGGAGCAGCTGCTGCCGCGGATCGCCCGTGAATTCAACCAGGCCGAGACGACTTTCCTCCTCGCGCCGACGGTGGCCGGCGCGGACCACCGGTTGCGCTCGTTCACCGCGGCGGGGATCGAGGTCTTCGGTGCCGGCCACAACGCGCTGGGCGCGTGGTGGTGGCTGGCGGACAACGGCCGGCTCGACCGGCAGGGCACCTGGCATCAGCAGATCGGCCCGGTGGTGCTGCCGGTGGAGGTTGCCGCGGACCGGGTGGCGATGCGCCAGGAACCGCCGCGGTACGGGCGGCCGCTGCCGGCGCAGCCGCTGGCCGCAGCGCTGGGTCTGGACGCCGCCGCGGTGGGTGCCCGCGCCGGGCTG
>DATEJJ010000206.1:0-4374 GCA_035278125.1 Rugosimonospora sp. | reverse complement strand
CACGGCCCACTCCGCGCCGGTACGCGCCACGGTCAGCGACCCGGCGGGGCGGAAGCCGAGGCCCGGCACCTGCGGCGCCAGCGACTCCCACAGCTCGCGGGCGCGCAGCGCGGCGGCCAGCTCACTGCCCTCGGCCCGGCCGCTCACCCAGATCAGCCCGAAGTTCCGTACGCTCGCCCCGCGCGCCTGCGCCTCCCGCTCCAGCTGCACCACCTGGTGCCCCCGGACCAGCGCCTGCCAGGCGTGCATGGTGCCGAGCACACCGCCGCCAACGATCACCACCCGCACAGCGCAGACCCTGGCGCACCCTGCTGAACCCGAGGCCAACACGGCCCCACCAACCGGTGAACCCGTGCCCGGCCGGGACGGTTTGCCGACCGTTCGCCGCCCGCTGTCCACTATGGTCTGTTACGTTCCAGGCACCTGGGGAGGGTGGTGCCCATATTCTCCAGGTGTCGAAGGATTGCCATGACCTACACGGTGCTGCGCGGCCAGTTCGTGATCCGCTACCCGGACCTGCCCCGCCAGGGGCCCGAACCCGACGGCGACACGGTGAAGTTCCTGCCCGACACGCCGGCACTGGTGGAGACGCTGCCCCGGCCGTCCGGCCACCCGGCCGCCATCAACGCCCGCGGCATCTCGGTGCGGCTGGAGGCCATCGACGCGCTGGAGACCCACTTCGCCGAGACCCACCAGGAGCTGGGCGGCGCGGACGCCGCGCGGGACCAGCTGCTGCGCATCCTCGGCTTCACCAACGTGCTGTTCTACCCGGACACGCCGAACAAGGTGGCCTCGGCCGACCAGGACAGCGTGCGCGGGCACGTGCTGTCCAACGGCATCGACGCGAACGGCCGCATGATCGGCTTCGTGTACCCGGGCGAGTACGCCGGCTCCGACGGCGCCACCGTGTACCTCGACACCACCAAGGTGGACGAGTCCGCCAACGCGATGCTGCTGGAGGAGGGGCTGGTCTACCCCGCCTTCTACGCCACCCTGCCGGGCAGCCTGCGCAAGCACCTGTCCGCGCTGTCCCGGCACGCCCGCGACGCCGCCGCCGGGATCTGGGCGCGCTCGGTGGCCACCCCGGACGCGGCCGCCACGGTCACCGACCCGACCGGCCTGCAGCAGGTGGCGATGTGGCCCAAGCTGTTCCGCCGGCTGGTGCCGTACCTGGCCACCGGTACCGGCAGCCTGGACGGGTTCGGCGCGTGGCTGCGCGCCGACCCGGTCAACCGGGACGACGCGGTGTTCCTGCTGGACCGGCTGGAGGACGGCAACCTGCACGACGTGATCCGGGCCAGCGGGCACCGGGTACAGCTCACCGCCTGGCCCGAGGACTTCATCATCCAGCCGGACCCGGCCCCGCCGGGCGGCTCCACCGCGCCCACCGGGCTGGTCGCCGGCGACGTGCTGATCGTGGCGGCGCTGCCCGACCCGGCCGGTACCGACCGGGGGCAGGAGCTGGTGACCCTGCTCAACACGACCGCCGCCCCGATCGACCTGGCCGGCTGGCGGCTGCACGACACCCGCGGCTGGCAGGACCTCACCGGCACCCTGGACGCCGGTACCACGGTCCAGTTCGCCGCGCAGGCGCAGGTACACCTCGGCAACCGGGGCGACACGCTGATGCTGATGGACCCGAAGGGCATCACCATCGACCACGTGACCTACGACGAGAAGCAGGTACAAGAGGGGCGCACCATCTGCTTCGGCCGCTGACCGCGGTACCCACGGCGGATCTCCCGACCGGAGCCGGGAGATCCGCGCGCGACCCGACCGCTACGGGCGCGCCGGTGGCGGGGTGGTCGTACAGGTCAGCGGCCCGGTCGCGGAGACCAGCCGCTCCACCGAGCCGGGCCGGCCGTGCGTGACGGCCAGCTGCGCCGGGTTCAGGTACCCGATGAACAGCTGCTTCCCGGCCGGCACGGCCGACGGGGTGAACACGAAGGTCACCCGTCCGTCGCGCCCCGGCTCGCCCCGCATGACCCGGTCGACGCCGGGCCCGACGCCGGCGGGGTCCAGCGCCGGGTTGTCCCCCGGGCCCAGGCAGAACTCGCCGACCCGGATCGCGACCGGCATGCCGGCCCGGCGCAGCGCCGCCTCCAGGCCCGCGCGGTCCTCGAAGTACCGCTGCTTGTCCCAGGTCACCCGCACCGCGCCGGTGGACAGCGTGTCCACCGTGAACGCGGCCTCGTGGACGTGCACCCCGCCGACCGCCGGACCCGGGGGTGCGGTGGAGGAGGTGCCGTGGGCCGCGGCCAGCCCGAGCGCGGTGACGGCCACCCCGCCCGCGACCACTCCGCCCGCGGCCACCCGGACCGCGGTGCGGCGCCGGCGGCGGATACGGCCGGCCCGTTCGATCTCGTCGGCCGTGGCGCGCATGCTGACCTCGCCCACGGACGCGTGCAGTGCCGCCAGTACGTCGTTGCCGCCACTCATGACTCACCCTCCAGGATTCTCGTGGCTTCCAGGTGCCGGCGCAGCGTGGCAAGGGCCCGGGCCAGGTGCACCGCGACCGTGCCCTCCGCGATCCCGAGCACCGTGGCGGTGGCCCGGGTGTCGAGGTCGAGGAAGACCCGCAAGACGATGACCTCCTGCTGCCGGCGCGGCAACCGGCGCACCGCGGGCAGCAGCGCGGGGTCGGGTACCGCGCCGTCCGGCGCCGTACCCGCCACCTCGTCCGCACCGTCCAGGACGGTCTCCCGCCGCCGGCGCCGCCACCACGAGGCCCGGGTGTTCAGCGCGGTACGCACGACCCAGGCGTACGGCGCCGGGTGCCGGCTGACCTTCGCCCACGACACCCAGGCGCGGGTGAACGCCTCGGCCACCAGGTCCTCGGCCAACTGACGGTCACCCACACTGGCCAGTACCGCGCGCAGGCACGTGGCCTGGCCGGCCCGGTAGAACTCCTTGAACTCCAGCTGCCCCACACTCCATATACGCCGCAGGGCGGTCGATCCCTTTACTCAGGTGGCTCCATCGATTCCGGTAGTATCCGTCCACAGTGGGACGGGGCGGATGAGAATACGGCTCTTGGGGCCGCTGGACGTCGTGGTGGACGGCGTACCGCGGCCGGTACCGGGACTGCGGCGCCGGGCGATCCTCGCGGTCCTCGCGCTGAACCGCGGCAAGGTGGTCGGTACCGACCAGCTCATCGACGCGGTGTGGGACGGCGCCGCACCCGCCACCGTCGGCAACACGCTGCAGCGCAACATGTCCCACCTGCGCCAGCTGCTCGGCGACCCGGGCGCCATCCAGGCCCGCCCGCCCGGGTACCTGCTGCGCACCGCCGGGGACGAGCCGACCGACGCCGAGGCGGCCGAGCAACTGGCCCGCCAGGCCGGCGAGGAGGGCGACCCGGGTACCCGTGCGCGGCGGCTGCGCGAGGCGCTGGCGCTCTGGCGTGGATCGTCCCTTGTGGACGTCGCCGGGCTGCCCTGGCTGGACCGGCAGGCCGAGCGCCTGGAGCAGCTGCGGCTGCGGGTCCGGCGGGAGCTGATCGACGCCCGGCTCGACCTGGGCGAGCACGCGCAGCTGCTGCCCGAGCTGGCCCAGCTGGCCACCGAGCACCCGTTCGAGGAGCACGTCCACGGGCGGCTGATCCTCGCGCTGTACCGGGCCGGCCAGCCGGTCGAGGCGCTCGCCACGTACCGGCGGTTGCGCGACAACCTGCGCGACGAGTTGGGCATCGACCCGGGCCCGGAGCTGCGCGCCCTGGAGGCGGCGGTACTGCGCCAGGACCCGTCGCTGGCACCCGCGGCAGCCGTGGCCACGGTACCCGCCCCGCCCGCGCGGGTACCGGCGCAGCTGCCGGCCGCCGTCTACGCCTTCGCCGGGCGTACCGCCGAACTGGCCGCCCTGGACGCGATGCTCGCCGCCGCGACGGGCACCGGGCTCGGCGCCGCGGTGGTCATCTCCGCGGTCTCCGGCAGCGCGGGGGTCGGCAAGACCAGCCTGGCGGTGTACTGGGCGCACCGGGTCGCCGCCCAGTTCCCGGACGGGCAGCTGTACGTGAACCTGCGCGGCTTCGACCCGACCGGCGTGGCCATGGACCCGGGCGAGGCGCTGCGCGGCTTCCTGTACGCGTTCGGGGTGCCGGCCGAGCGGGTGCCGCTGGGGCTGACCGCGCAGGCCGCGCTGTACCGCAGCCTGCTCGCCACCCGGCGGGTGCTGGTGGTGCTGGACAACGCCCGGGACGGCGAGCAGGTACGCCCGCTGCTGCCCGGCGCCCCCGGCTGCCTGGCCGTGGTGACCAGCCGCAACCAGCTCACCTCGCTGGTCGCGGTGGAGGGCGCGCAGCCGCTCGCGGTGGACCTGCTCTCCCCGGCCGAGGCGCGCGACCTGCTCGCCCGCCGGCTGGGCGAGCCCCGGGTG
>DATEJJ010000205.1:0-7427 GCA_035278125.1 Rugosimonospora sp. | reverse complement strand
TGCAGCTGGTGGTCGGCGGGCACGATGACGGTGGCGACCCCCGGCCGCCGGTACGCGCTGCCGAAGGCGTCCCGGGTGGCGGCCGCGACGCCGGACCGCTCGGTGACCGGGTGCACCGTACCGACGGTCGCGGCGAGCCCGGCGATGTCGGAGGTGAGCGGCGCGTCGTAGGGCAGGTGCCAGCTCGCGTGGTCCCCGACGACGTTGACCAGTGGCGTGCCGGCGCGCCGGGCGTTGTGCAGGTTCGCCAGCCCGTTGGCCAGTCCGGGTCCCAGGTGCAGCAGCGTCATCGCGGCCTGCCCGGCGATGCGGGCGTACCCGTCGGCGGCGCCGGTACACACGTTCTCGTGCAGCCCGAGCACCGCGCGAACCCCCGGTACCCGGTCCAGCGCGAGGACCAAAGGCATCTCGGTGGTACCCGGGTTGGCGAAGCACACCTGTACGCCGCAGCCCGCGGCGGTACGCACGAGCGCCTCGGCTCCGGTACTGGTGTCTGCGGCCACGTCGACCCTCTCCGATGTACGATAGTCGTACACTGTGTACGGTTAACGAAAAGAGTAGACGATGCCCGGGCGCGGGGAAACCCCTCAGAATCGGCAGGCTCGGTGTCAGGCGGACGCGGCGTAGTCGCCGGCCAGGCGCCGGGCGGCGTCGGTGGCCGCGGCGATGACGAAGTCCGGGATACCCGGATCGGAGACCTTGGTGCCCAGCTGGACGATACCGACGCTGGCGGTGGCCCAGTCGGACGCCTGGATCGGGGCAGCGACCCCCAGCGCACCCGGCTGCAGGGCGCCGACGCTCAGCGCGTACCCGCGCTGCCGCGCGCGCAGCACGTCCCTGGTGTCCTCGTGGGTCGGCGGCCGCCCGGCGAGGATCGCGATGCCGTCCGCGCCGAGGTGGAGGGCGTGCCGCGCGCCCTGCCGCAGGGCCAGGTGGAACGTGCTCTGCGGCGGCTCCTCGGTCAGCAGGATCAGCGCCTCGTCGCCGTCGGCCACGCTGAGCAGGGCCGTGCTGCTCGTCTGCCGGCTGAGCCGGCGCAGGATCGGCAGCACCGTCGCCTGCAGCCGCGGGCGCAGCCGGCTGGCCAGTTCGGCGACCCCGATGCCCAGCACGTACCGGGTGTCCATGCGGCCGATCAGCCGGTGCGCCTCCAGCGTGCGCAGCAGCCGGTACACCACGGCCCGCGCGGTGGCGAGCTTCTCGGCCAGTTCACCGGCGGTCAGCCCGTCACTGTGCTCGGCGAGCAGCGACAGCACCGTGAGCCCGCGGTCGAGGGTCTGGGAGATCTCTCCACCTGGCGAACTCATCGTGTGGCGTCCTTCGTGGCTGGTCCTCGGGTAGTCAAGGTTTAGCACAGCCGGCCCGGTACCCGTGATTGACCGGCGCGGCGACGCTCGCTACTGTACGACTATCGCCCACGAAGAACGGTAATCGAACATGTCGCAGCGTGAAGCCGCCGAGCAACTCGCCCGGAGCCTGCCCACCGCGCCCTTCGTCGCGGGGCGCTGGCAGCCGCATGCCGCCGCGCCGGCGTTCGACGTCGTCGACCCGGTCACCGAGCGGCGGCTCGCGACGGTGACGGAGGCCGACGCGGCAACCGTCGAGGCGGCCGTCACCGCCGCGCACGCCGCGCTCGACGGCGGCGAGTGGGGGCGCCTGGACGGCGCCACCCGCGGCCAGCTCCTGCACGCCCTGGCGCAACTGGTCGAGGACCGCGCGGAGGACTTCGCGAACCTGGAGTCGCTCGACGTCGGCAAGCCCGGCGTGGAGCCCCGGGTGATCGACCTGCCGCAGGCGGTGGCCACGCTCCGGCACTACGCCGGCTGGGCGGACAAGCTGACCGGCCAGTCCATCCCGACCCCGGGCTACCAGGGCCGTGCCACCCTCAGCTACACCACGCGCGAACCGGTCGGGGTGGTCGCCGCCATCACCCCGTGGAACTCGCCTACGATGATCGGCGCCTGGAAGCTCGCGCCCGCGCTGGCCGCCGGCTGCGCCGTCATCCTCAAGCCGCCGGAGGACGCGCCGCTGACCTCCCTGCTGCTGGCCGAGCTGGCCGCGCGGGCCGGCTTCCCCGAGGGTGCCCTGAGCGTGCTGCCCGGCCGCGGCGCCACCACCGGCAACCTGCTCATCAACCACCCGGGCATCGACAAGATCTCGTTCACCGGCAGCCCGCGCACCGGCCACATCGTGGCCACCGCCGCCGCCAACGGATTCCGCCCCACCACCCTGGAGCTGGGCGGCAAGAGCCCGCAGATCGTCTTCGCCGACGCGGACCTCGACGCCGCGGCCGGCGGCGTCGCGCTCGGCATCTTCGCCAACCAGGGCGAGGTCTGCGCGGCCGGCAGCCGGATCCTGGTCGCCCGCGAGATCCACGACGAGTTCGTCGCACTGCTGGCCGCCCGCGCCGCCGCCGTGGTCCTCGGCGACCCCTTCGACCCGGGTACCACCATGGGCGCGCTGATCAACGCCCGGCAGCGCGACCGGGTGCTGCGCTACATCCAGCTCGGCCGCGACGAGGGCGCGCACCTCGTCGCCGGCGGCGGGCAGCCGGACCGCAGCGGCTACTTCGTCGAGCCGACCCTGTTCGCCCGGGCCTCCGGCACCATGACCATCGCCCGCGAGGAGATCTTCGGACCGGTCGGCACGATCCTCAGCTTCGACGGCGAAGAGCAGGCCGTCGCCGCCGCCAACGACAGCGACTACGCGCTCGCCGCCACCCTGTGGACCACCGACCTGAGCCGGGCGCACACCGTGGCCCGCCGGGTCCGCGCCGGCGCCGTCGCCGTCAACGGCTGGTCTCCGCTCGACCCGCGGCTGCCGTGGGGCGGCTCCAGGCTCAGCGGGTACGGGCGCGAGCTCGGCTGGGCCGGCATCGAAGCCAACACCGAAGTCAAAACCGTCACCGTCGTACTCTGACCCGCCCGAGGGAGTGCTCCATGCCCGTCCGCGTACTCGTCGCGTACTACAGCGCCACCGGCTCCGTCCACCGCCTCGCCGAGGCCGTCGCCGCCGGCGCCGAGTCCACCGGAGCCGAGGTACGGCTGCGCCGTGCCGCCGAACTCGCCCCGCCGGAGGCGATCGCCAGCAACCCGGCCTGGGTGGCGCACCGGGCGGACACCGAGGACCGGGTACCGGTCGTCGACCTCGACGACCTGGAGTGGGCCGACGGCTACGCCTTCGGTACCCCCACCCGCTACGGCGCCCCGGCCGCGCAGCTCAAGCAGTTCATCGACTCCGCCAGCAGCCTCTGGCACGAGGGCAAGCTCGCCGACAAGCCGGTCACCACGTTCGTCTCCTCCGCCGAGCAGCACGGCGGGCAGGAGGCGACCATCCTGTCCCTGAACAACGTCTTCTACCACTGGGGCTGCGTCATCGTCCCGCTCGGGTACACCGACGACGTCGTGTACGCCGCCGGCGGCAACCCGTACGGCACCTCCTGGCCCGCCGGGTTCCCGTCCACCATGCCCGACCAGTCCACTTTGGACTGCGCCCACTACCAGGGTCGCCGCCTCGCCCACTTCGCCACGGCCCTCGCCGCCGCCCGTACCGGCGCCGCGCAGTCCTGAGGGGTGGCTACGGTACCGGGTCGGGGCCCTCGATCCGGTCGAGCTGGCGTTTGACGAGGTCGAGGGTCTCGGCGTGGCCACCGGACATCCCGAGCACCACCTGCTCCATCACGATCATGCGGGACAGGCTCGCCAGCAGCACCGCGAGTACGGCCGGCGGGTAGCCCTCGCCGATCGGCTGCCGGGCGTCCATCGCGGTCAGCGCCTCGATCTGGATCGCCCGGAACATCTCGGCGTAGCGGGCGATCTCGGCCCGGATCGCCTTGCGGTGGTTGGCGAGCGCGACGAACTCCATGGTCAGCGCCACGGCGTTGGCGTCGGTGCTGAACTCCCACAGGGCGTGCAGCGGCCGGTCCGAGGCGAGGGCCTGCGCCTGGGCCTCGACACCCTCCTCGGCGCGGCGCTGGAAGACCGCCAGGAACAGGTCGTCCATGGTGCGGAAGTAGTAGTGGACGAGCTGTGGCTTGAGGCCCGCCCGGGTGGCGATGCGGCGCGAGGTGACCGCCGCGTACCCCTCTTCGATCATCAGCTGCTCGGCCGCGTCGAGCAGGACGGCCCGGTTCTTCGCGTCCGGGGCACCGATCCTGCGCGGCGACGTCATCGCCTGACCTCCGTGGCTGGGGGCTGTCCGCCCCGGTGACTGCAACATCCTAATCCGTGCTCACTCGCGGTCATTGACCAGCGCCTTTCGCACATGCTAAGCATGTGCTCAGCATTGCTGAGCACGTGTCCAGCATAGGTTGTCGCGAAGGAGGTCGAGGGTGCGGGGATCACCGCGCATCACCACGCAGTCCATCGCGCTGTGGACGGCGCCGGTCTTCGGGCTCGTCCTGCTGGTCGCGTTCCTTGCCTTCCCCGGCTTCTTCCCGCCCATGTCGCCGCAGCTGTCGGCCGATCAGGTGGCGGCGTTCTACCGGGACAACCAGAGCATGATCCGCTTCAGCATGATCGTGTTCAACCTGTGCAGCGTGATGCTCGTGCCGTACTTCATGGTGATTGTCGTGCAGATGAAGCGCATGGCGACGCCCAGCCCGGTCTTCGCGTACTGCTATCTCAGCGGCGTCGTCACCGGCGCGACCCTGTTCGCCGTGGCCGATCTGATGTGGCTCGTCGCCGCGTTCCGCCCGGAGCGCGACCCGCAGCTCACCCTGCTGCTCAACGACCTGGCCTGGATCATCTTCACCGCACCGGTCGGCATGGTCGTCGCCAACAACGCCTGCCTCGCCGCGGCCGTGTACCTCGACGCGCAGCCGCGACCGGTCTTCCCGCGGTGGACCGCGCGGTTCAGCGTCCTCGTCGCGCTGGCGATGACCCCGGCGGCCTGCGGCGCCATCGTGCGGACCGGTCCGCTGGCCTGGAACGGCGTGATCTCCTTCTGGCTCAGGATCGTCGCCTACGGGCTGTTCCTCGTCGTGATGTTCCCGGTGCTGCGCTCGGCGATCCAGCGCCAGGCGCGGGAAGAGAGCGTGGCGCGGTGACGGCGACCCTGGCGGCGACCCGGACGCCGAGCAAGACAGACCAGTGGATCTGCTGGTGGGTCATGCCCGCCTTCTACCTGCTGTTCGGGCTGATCTTCGTGCTGCTCGCCCGGGTCATGCCACCGCCACGGCCGGACCGCACGCCTGCCCAGATCGCCGGGTTCTTCCACGCGCACGCCCTGACCATCCAGATCGGCTTCGGGCTGCTGATGGTCGTCATCGGCTTCTCCAGCCTCGTCAACGGCTTCGTCGCGTACCACATGCTGCGGATGTCGGTGAGCCCGGCGTTCGCCTACTCCTACATCGCCAGCCTGGGCGTGGGGGCGGTGCCCGGCTGCCTCGTCGCGGCCTTCTGTTTCCTGGCCGCGGCGTTCCGGCCGGACCGCGACCCGCAGCTGCTCGCCCTGCTCTACGACGTGGGGCTGCTGACCTTCGTCGGCTCGCTGGGGTGCTTCGCCACGCAGTACCTCATCCTGGCCATCGCCATCTTCCTCGACCGGAACAAGGTCTTCCCCCACTGGATGGCGTACATCTCCATCTGGCAGATCGTCACCGAGGTGCTCGCCGCGCCGGTGTTCGTGTTCCGCAGCGGCCCGTTCGCCTGGAACGGTTCGATCAGTTTCTATGAGGGTACGGTCATCTTCGCCGTCTACGAGGTCTGCATCATCATGCTGGTACGCCAGGCGGTCCGCCGCGCGCCGTTCGGTGAGCGGGTCGGGGACTGACCCGTGGCCGTCAACGTGCCGGCTGCCGGGCGGCAGCGCGCGGTGCTGCCGGGCGACCCGGGCATGTGGGTGTTCGTCCTCGGGGACCTGGTCATCTTCGCGGCATACTTCGTCATCTTCATGGTGTACCGCTACCAGCAGCCCGCGCTGTTCCTGGACGCGCAGCACCACCTCAACCGCGACGCCGCGGTCGTCAACACGCTGCTCCTGCTCGCCAGTTCCTGGTCTGTGGCAACGGCTGTGCAGGCGGTCCGGGGCGGCCACACCGCCGCCGCGGCGCGGTTCCTGTACGGCGCCGGGCTCGGCGGTGTGCTGTTCATCCTCATCAAGGCGGTCGAATGGTGGTCGGAGATCGCCCACCACCGGACCCTGTCGACCAACGCCTTCTTCATGTTCTATTACATGCTGACCGGCGTCCATCTCGTACACGTCGCGCTCGGCCTCATCATCCTGGGTGTCGTCCGGCGCGAACTGCGCGCACCCCCGGCCCGCGCGGTGCGCGCGATCGAGACCGCCGCCGTCTACTGGCACATGGTGGACCTGCTCTGGATCGTCATTTTCGCCATTGTCTACATCATGAGGTGAGGCGTGCGCAGGGTCCTCCGTAGCCAGACCACGTACGTATGGGTGGTGCTTTCGGCGTTGACGGTGCTGGCCTGGTGGCTGGGCGCCGAACGGGGCGGTTCCGGGGCCGGCCGCAGCGTCGCGGTCACCGCCGCGGTACTGGCCCTCGGTCTGGTCAAGGTGCGGTGCGTGCTGCGGTACTTCATGGAGGTGCGTACCGCGCCGCGGTGGCTGCGGCTGTCCACCGACGGCTGGCTGCTGGTGCTGTGGGGTTCGATGCTGGCCCTCTACCTGGCGGCCTAGCCCACGCACCGGACCTCCGGGGTCCTTCCCAACGGTCCGCTGTTGCCATATTATGGCAAGCGTGGCGGAGATGATGCTTGCCCCGGCGGTACTGTGGCCGCAGGTGCGCCACCCGGAGACACTGGCCGAGCTGCTGGCGCTGCGGGCCCGGTCCGGCCCCGGTACGGCGTTGCTGGCGGGCGGTACCGCGCTGATGAGCCGCATCCGTACCGGCGCGGACCGGCCGGCCGGGCTGCTGTCGCTGGGCCTGCTCGCGGAGCTGCGCCAGATCGAGCTGGGGGACGGGGTGCTCCGGCTCGGCGCATTGGTCACCCACCGGCAGCTGGAGCGCTCCAGCCTGGTCCGGCGGGTGCTGCCGGTACTGGCGTCGGCCGTGGCGCTGGTGGCGAACCGGCGGGTACGCAACGTGGGGACGGTGGGCGGCAACGTGGCCGACGCGGACTACGGGTACGACCCGCCGGGCGTGCTGCACGCGCTGGGGGCGCGGGTCGAGCTGCGCTCGGCGCGGAGCCGCCGGCTGGTCGGTCTGGACGAGTTCCTGGTCGGCCACCACCGGACCACGCTGGCCGGCGACGAGGTGCTGACCTCGATCGAGGCGCCGCTCCCGGCCGAGGGCGCGGACTGGGTGTACCTCAAGCACCTCACCCGCTCCGCCGAGGACCGCCCGGCGTTGAGCGTGTGCGCCATCGCGACCCGCGACGCCGACGGGTACTGCCGCGACCTGCGGGTGTCGGTGCGCGCGGCCCGCCCGGTCCCGTTGCGGGTGGCGGAGGCCGAGGCGATGGCCC
>DATEJJ010000204.1:0-7898 GCA_035278125.1 Rugosimonospora sp. | reverse complement strand
TCTCGGCCATGTCTTGCCTCCGGGTAGGGAAGTCGTCTCCACCCGAGAATGCAAGTTGAAGTCAGCTTCAAGTCAAGCGGTGCGGCCGTCCTGGTCGAGCTGGGCCGCCAGCCGCGCCGGGGCGACCGTGCGGTACGCGTCCGCGCACAGCTCGGCCAGCTCCGTCCAGTCCGGCCGCCGGTCCAGCCGGATGCCGAGCCAGCCGCGCCCGCCCACGTACGGCGGGCGGAAGAACAGCTCCGGCCGCGCGGCGATGAGCGCCTCCTGCTCGCCCGGCGGGGCCGCGCACCACAGGTGCGGGAAGGTGTTGTCGTGGTGCCCGTCCGCCCACAGCGTCAGGAACGAACTCTTGCCGCGCACGAACCAGGTCGGCGCGCTGTGGCTCGGCCGCTCCGTCACTTCCGGAAAAGCCTGGCAAATGGCACGTAGCCGGGCAAGGATATCGTCCGGTGCGCGTCCGGGCATGTCCACCTCCATCGGTACGCCTGATGGTATTGCGCTGTTCATTCGCCGGATGCCCGCTGTGTACGTGCGCTCGGCAGCGTGTCCCCGGTAGTTCTACCCGACGGCGGGTGGGGTGGAACCAGCGCAGCGCCGCTAGGGGAGCGGGGAGGGAGGCGCGTGGCTGCCGCGCGTTTCGAGCTGTACGCCCTGGTGCGCCCGGCCGGCGCGCGGGCGCGCACGCTGGCGGGCGTACCGGTGACCTGGCGCCTGCTCTCCGGCAACAACCGCGACCTGGGCCGGGCCGCCGGTACCTTCGCGGACGTACCCGCCTGCCTCGCCGCGCTGAACCAGCTCCGCGAGGGGCTGGCCGGCGACCCGCTCGTCTCCATCACCTCGCCCGACGGCCGTACCCGCTGGGTGTGGCGGGTGGCCGTGTCCGCCATCGACGCCGCCGTCGCCAGCCGGGTGTACCAGCGCCGGGTCCAGGCCGAGGCGGCCTGCGCCGTCTTCCTCGAACTGGCCGCGGACGCACCCGTCACCGAGGTGGTACGGCTCGTCGGATCCGGTCGTACCGTGCGCCTATAGTCGTGTGCCAGCACGCGCTGTGGGAGGGTTCGTGGCGGAACAGCTGCTCACCGGTCCGGTGCGGGAATCGGCGAGGGAGCCGGCCCGGCGCCGGTTGCCGGCGGGCGCGGTGTTCGGCGCGAGCTTCGCGGTGCTGCTGACCCTGCTGCTGGTACGCGACACCGGCGTGTTCACCATGCACGTGGCGGAGCGCGGCGACAGCGCGGCCAACTCGATCATCGTGGCGCAGGCCAAGCACTTCCGGCTGCTGGTGGGCAACTACTCCCGGATCGGCTTCTCGCACCCGGGCCCGGCGTTCTTCTACGTCTTCGCGCTGGGGGAGTGGCTCGGCTACGACGTCCTCGGCGCGCTGCCCTCGCCGTACAACGGCCAGTGGCTGGCGGCCCTGGCGCTGAACGCGGCGCTGGTGGCCGCGGCGCTGACCATCCTGTGGACCTGGTCGCGCTCGTGGCGGGCCTGGCTCTGGGCCGCGGCCGCGGCGCTGGCCTTCCTCGGTACCCACGACAACGTGCTGACCAGCACCTGGATGCCGTTCGTCTACGTCGCCCCGTTCCTGCTCTTCCTCACCGCCGCCGCCTCGGTCGCCGCTGGCCGCACCGCCCACCTGTGGCTGCTCGCGCTCGCCGGCGGGCTGCTGGTGCACGGGCACGCCGAGTTCCTGCTGCTGTTCGTACCCGCCACCGCCCTCGCCGTGCTCGCCGCCCTCCGGTACGGCCGCCCCCGCCCGCCGTTCGTGGCCCGGCACTGGCCCGCGGCGGGCGCGGTGGTGGCGCTGTTCCTGCTGCCGATGGTGCTGAACCTGGTGCTGCACTGGCCGGGCGAGTACGGGAAGTACCTCGGCTACGGCGGCCACCACGCCAGCAGCCACGGCCTGGGCGCGGACCTGCGGTACTTCGGCTGGTTCTGGCTGCCGCAGCCGCTGCTGGGCGTGCTGCTCGCGGTGGCCGGCCCGGCCGCCGGCCTGCTGCTGGCCCGCCGGCAACCGTACGGCGAATCCCGGCGCTTCCTCACCGCCGGCGTCGGCACCGTCGCGCTGGCCGGCCTGCTCTTCGCCGGGTACGTCGTGCGCGGCATCGACGTGCTGCTGCCCTACGTCGGGTACTTCTTCTGGGCGGCGCCGTTGCTGCTGCTCATGCTGCTCGTGACCGGCGCGGCGGGCCTGCTACCGCGCGGCCGGCCGGGCACCGTGCTGCCGGTCGTGGCGCTGGCCGCCGCCCTGGTGTTCGCCGGCGTCTCGCCGGCCGTACCGTCCACTCCGGAGCACCTGCGCGCCGGGCCGGGCGTGATCCGCGCCGTGGCCGCGTACGGGCGCGGCCGCCCGGCCGTGCTCAGCCTGGACCACGACTCCTGGCCGGAGATGACCGCGCTGCTGATCGACGGGGAGCGGGCCGGCCAGCGGGTGTGCGTCCGGGACCGGTCCTGGCAGTTCATCGTGACCAGCCAGATGGTGTGCGGCGCGCGCGAGATCGAGACGGGGGTACCGGTCACCCTGGCCACCCAGCCCGGCGGCGAGCTGGTCTCGGTGTCCTTCGGCGGGCGGGTGATGTCGCTGCCCACCGGGTCGGACTGACCGCGGGTCGGCCGGGGCTCACCGGGGTTCGGGGAGGATACTGCTGCGCGTGACGACGACCGAGGTCAGCCCCGCCGCGACCGCCCCGCCGGCGCCACCGCCGCGGGACCGTGCGGGCCGGCCCCGCGCGATCGAGATCTTCACGGTCGTACTCGTCGCAGGTGTCCTGGCCCGCGGCTGGCTCAACCACCTGACCGCGTCCGACCGGGTGCACGCGTGGATCACGGTGTTCGTGTCCATCGTCATCCAGGCCACCCCGTTCGTGGTACTCGGGACCCTGCTCTCCGCCGCGATCGCGGTGCTGGTACCCGCCGGGTTCTTCGCCCGCGCGCTGCCCAGCCGCCCGGTGCTCGCGGTACCGGTGGCCGGCGCCGCCGGCGCGATCCTGCCCGGCTGCGAGTGCGGTTCGGTACCGGTCGCCGGTGCGCTGGTACGCCGCGGGGTCAGCCCGGCCGCTGCGCTGGCGTTCCTGCTCTCCGCGCCCGCGATCAACCCCGTGGTCCTGGTAGCCACCTCGGTCGCGTTCCCCGGCCGCCCGGCCATGGTGCTCGGCCGGCTGCTGGCCAGCCTGCTCGCCGCCACCGTGATGGGCTGGCTGTGGCTGCGCCTGGGCCGCACCGACTGGCTGCGCCCGCCCGCCCGGCCGGACCTGCACGGGCTGGGCCGGGGCGCGGCGTTCCTGGCCGCCTGCCGGCAGGACACCGCGCAGGCCGCCGGTTTCCTGGTGATCGGCGCCGGGATGGCGGCCACCATGAACATCGCCATGCCGCCCGCGTGGCTGCACGCGGTGTCCCGGCACCCGGTGCTGTCCGTGGCCGCGCTGGCGGTCCTCGCGGTGGTGCTGTCCATCTGCTCCGAGGCGGACGCGTTCGTGGCCGCCTCGCTGACCCAGTTCTCGCTGACCGCCCGGCTGGCGTTCCTGGTGGTCGGCCCGATGGTCGACCTGAAGCTGTTCGCCATGCAGGCGGGTGCGTTCGGCCGCGCCTTCGCGGTGCGCTTCGCGCCGGCCACCTTCGTGGTGGCGGTGGCCGCCGCCGTCGTGGTGGGGTCCCTGCTGTGGTGAGGCGGGCGGAGCTGCACGCGGTGGTGCTGCTGCTGGCCGGCGGCACGCTGCTCAAGCTCGCGCTGACCGGCGGGTACCTGCGGTACGTGAAGGCGGGGCTGCGCCCGCTGCTGCTGGCCGCGGCCGTGGTGCTGCTCGCGGTCGCGGTGCTGTCCCTGGTGCAGGCGGTACGCCACCGGGCCGGCGACCACGCGAGCGGGCACGGCGACGACGGGCACGGTCACGCGCACGGCCGGCTGGACGTGGCCTGGCTGCTGGTGCTGCCGATGCTCGCGCTGCTGCTGATCGCGCCGCCGGCACTCGGCTCGTACTCGGCGGCGCGCAGCGGTACCGCGCTCGGTGCCGCGCGTACCGACCTGCCCCCGCTGCCCGACGGCGACCCGGTACGCGTGTCCCTGCTCGACTACGCGTCCCGGGCCGTGTTCGACCACGGCGCCTCGCTGGCCGGGCGGCACGTCCTGCTGTCCGGGTTCCTGCTGCCCGGCGCGCACGGCGGCTGGTACCTGACCCGGATGGTGATCACCTGCTGCGCGGCGGACGCCCAGCCGATCAAGGTGGGCCTGGCCGGCGAGGTACCCGCCGGTGTCAAGTCCGGCCAGTGGCTGGAGGTGACCGGCGCGTACAGCCCGCGGACCGAGCCGGACGCGGTGAACGCGGAGACCATCCCGTTCGTCTCGGTCAGCGCCTCCCGGCCGATACCCGCGCCGCAGGAGCAGTACGTCTCATGAGGATCAGGTCCGCCGCGGGGCTGCTCGGCGCGGTCGCGGGTATCGGGGTGCTGCTGGCCCTGCCGGCGCCGGCCCGCCCCGCTGCCGTACCCGCGTCCGGCCCGGCCACCCTGTCGGGTGCACCGGCCACCAGCGACGGCGAGCCGACCCTGGCGCAGGTGTGGCCGCACGCGCACACCTTCGACTTCCCCGCGACGCTGCCCGACGGCTCCGCCATGAACCCGATCGCGATCGTGGATCCCGACCTCGTCGTGGCCGCCGTGACCGACGCCGCCAGCACCCGGTTCACCCTGGCCACCGTCGCCCCGGCCGGATCGGTCCGGGTGCTGGAGACCCGGGCCGCGGCCGACGCGCCGTCGGTGGACGGGTTCACCGCGACCGGTACCGACTTCTACTGGATGGACACCGTCTCGGACACCGCCGGTACCGCCCACACCCGGCTGCTGCGCGCCGCCCGCGCCGGCGGTACCCCGAGCCTGGTCACCGCCGACGTGGGCCGTCCCCTGTTCGCCAACTCCCGGTACGACGTGCAGGCGGTGGACGGCCGGCTGTACTGGGTGGCGTCCGGCGCCGGGCAGCGTACCGAGCTGCGGTCGGTCGCGCTGGCCGGCGGCCCCGTGGCGGTACGCCCGCTGCCCGGCAACCTCGTGCTCACCGCCTGGCCCTGGCTGACCAGCAGCCCCGGCGCCACTGGCAGCCAGGTGGAGCTGGTCAACCTGCTGACGGGAGTGCACCGGCGGGTACCCGTGCCCGCCAACGAGCAGCTGACCTGCACGCCGGCCTGGTGCCGGATGCTCGCCGCCAACGTGCAGGACGCCACCGAGGTCGACCTGGTTCGCCCGGACGGCACCGACCGGCGCCGGATCGGGGGCGCGCAGGACTCGGCGGTCGCCGACGACGTGGCCCTGCGCGACCGGTTCGAGGTGCTGGCCACCCCGACGCCGACGAGCAGCCCGGCGATCGTGATCGAGCTGCTGCGGGTGTACGACATCGCGGCGCGGCGCGGCGTGCTGCTCTCGCCGGCGGCGTCCAACTCGGGCGCCCGGGGCGACTATGTCTGGTGGTCGACGGGCGACAACGAGACGCTCGCCTGGCACGCGCTGGACCTGCGTACCCTCAGCTGAAGCCGTCCCCGGGCACCGACCGGCCGTCCTCCAGCTGCCGCACCAGCGGGGTGAGCAGCTCGTTGAGCTGGCGTACCAGCACCACGACCGCGCGGTCGGCCGCCTCCGCGACGCCCGCGCCGGGGCCGTCGGGCGCCTCAGGCAGGTCCGCCAGCGGCAGCGGCGCCTGTACCAGCAGCGAACCGCGCAGGTGCGGGCTGCGCGAGACGTCCCGGTCGGACGGGTGGGTGAACTGGCCGAACACCTCGGGCCAGCCGTGCCAACCCCGGTCCCGCCACCACTCCCGGGTCCAGGTGAGCGCCGCCGGCCACGGCGAGACCAGGGTGACCTCCGCGGTCAGCCCGCCGTCCCACGGGTTGCGCAGGCAGCGGGCCTGCAGGATGCGCCGGTGCCAGCGCACGTAGCCCGGGTCGCAGGCGGGCGGCGTGGCCAGCCGCCACGCGGTGCAGGCGAAGCTGACCGGAGCGATGTCCCCGTACGCGTCGGTGAAGTCGTCGAGGTGGGCGGCGAGCAGGGCGCCGTACCGCCCGCCGTGGTCCCGGTCGTACTCGTGGTCGATCGAGAACGCCTGCCGGCTACGCATCGCGCTCCGGCTCGGGCAGGTCGGCCGGGTAGGTCACCTTGACCTCCGCGATCTGCGGCGTGAAGTCGCGCTGGTTGTTGGTGATGAAGCGATCCGCGCCGGTGGTGACGGCGGTCGCCAGGTGTACCGCGTCGGCGGCGCGCAGCCCGTACCGGCCGGACAGCGCGGTGGCCAGCTCGGCGGTGGCCCGGTCGAGCGGGTGCAGTTCGAGCCGGCCGAGCAGCGCGGCCAGCGCGCGGACCTCGTCGGTCGCGCCGTCGCGCAGGGGCTTGCCGAGCACCTCGGGCAGGAGGAGCAGTGAACCGGAGCCGTCCGGCGGGTCGGCCGAGTCCCGCGGGGCCGCCGTGAACAGCGCGGCCACCCGGCGCCCCAACGGGTGCCCGGGTACCGCGGCGTAGATCAGTGCGTCGGCGTCGAACGCGTCCACTACCGGGCCTCGCGCCCGGCCCGGATCGCACCGATCAGCTCCTCGGCCCGCTCCGCGCTGAGCGCGCCCGACTCTGCCAGTGCCGTGCTCCGCGCACCGGCCAGCATCTCGCGGATGCGCGCGGTCTCCTCCAGCGTGGCGCCGAAGGCCCGGTGCCGCAGCAGGTCCGGATGGACCAGTACGGCAACACTCTGGCCGAACCTGGTGATCGTCACTGCCTCACCGCCCTCGACGCGCCGGATGAGGTCGGGCAGCTTCGCCCGTGCCTCGCTCACGTTCACTCGTACCACCGGTCGAGTGTACGCCCATGTACAACCACGTACAATCGGCGCCAGGCGGAGCAGGTGCGGCGGCTCAGGTGCGCAGGACGCGTACGCCGAAGGGTGGCAGCTCCACAGTGGACACCAGCGCTCCGGACCACAGGTCCCGCAGCGGCAGGCCGGTCTGTGTCCGCGGAGTCACCGCCACCGGGGTGGACGCCTGGCTGACCAGCCAGACGAAGCGGGTACCGTCGTCCCGGTCCAGGCAGTCCACCAGCACCTCCGGCTGGTCCACCCGGACCACCGGGTGGGCGCCGGCCGCGTGCCCCAGGGCGGCGTACAGGCGCCAGGTGTCCTCCGGGTTGACCGCGGGCGCGGCGGCGGCCATCGCCTCCAGCGGGTAGCAGCAGAACATGACCGCGCCGGCGCCGACCGAGCGGTGCAGCAGGGCCGGGCGCCCGGCCTGGTCGGTGGCGAGCACCTGCGCCTCGATCGGCTCCACCGGCAGGTACGCCCGCCGCGCCGGGTCGGTGCCGGTGGCGAAGGACAGCTCGGTACCGGCGGTCAGGTTGCCCAGGTCGTCGCGCAGGGTCAGCCGTACCGGCCCGGGCTCCACCGGGTCGAGCAGCCCGTACCGCAGCTGGTGGCGTACCCCGAACATCCGGTCCGCGTCGGCGTACCAGGGGCCGCGCTGGTTGTCCGTGACCCCGGCGAAGTACGAGACGTAGACGGTCGCCCCGCCGTACGCGAGCTGCTCCAGGCGCCGCCAGCCGGAGGTGGTCAGCTGCTTGAGCGAGGGCAGCAGGTACAGCAGGCAGTCGGCGCCGATGCCCTGGCTCTCCCGGGCCAGGCCGGGCGGGGTACCCGCCTCCCGGCAGGCCACGTACGCCTGCTCGGCGGCGCCCAGCGCGACCGGGCGCTCCAGCGGCTCGGTGAACGGGTACCCGCTGTCCACATGGGACGGCAGCACGATGCACACGTCGGCCGGTGCCCGGGTGCACTGGTGTACCGCCACCTCGTCGAGTACCGCCCGGAAACCGGCCATCTCGCGCAGCGCCGCGGTGGGCTGCCCGCTCGCGTCGGTCAGGCCGCGCGCGGCCCGCGGGCCGGTACC
>DATEJJ010000203.1:0-9960 GCA_035278125.1 Rugosimonospora sp. | reverse complement strand
GAGCGGGGTGCGGACTTCATCGGCGCCGCGCTGGGCACCTGGCTCGCGGGTGCGGCGTACCTGCCGCTCGACCCGGGCAGCCCGCGCGCCCGGCTGCGTGCCGTACTCGAGGATGCCCGGCCGAGCGTGGTTCTGTGCTCGGCGGCTCTCGCTGGGACGGCGCCGGCAACCGGCGCGACCGAACTGGTGGTCGACCCGGCGGCCCGGTACCCGGGTCCGCCGCCCGCGGTCCACCCGGCACCCGCCGGTGACCCGGACGCATACGTCATCTACACCTCGGGCACCACCGGCCAGCCCAAGGGCGTGGTCGTGGGCCACCGCGCACTGGGCAACCTGGTGCGGTGGCACGTCCGGGCATACGGCGTCGGGCGGGGCGACCGGGCGCTGCACACCGCCGGGCTCGGCTTCGACGCCGCGGTGTGGGAGATCTGGCCCTACCTGGCATGCGGTGCCGCGGTCGTGGTCTGCACGGACCGCGCCCGGGTGATACCCGCCGGAATCGCCCGCCAGCTCACCCGCGACAGCTGCACCGTCGCGTTCGTGGTCACCCCCCTGGCCGAGGAGCTGCTGCTGGACCGGTTCGCGCCAGGCCCGCTGCGCTACCTGCTGACCGGTGGGGACCGGCTGCGGCTGCCAGCCGCCGTGGCCGGCGGGTACCGGCTCGTCAACCACTACGGGCCGACCGAGGCGACTGTCGTGACCACCGCACACACCGTTCGGGAGACCGGCGGCGCACCCCCGATCGGCCGGCCGATCACGGGCGCCTCGGTGGTCCTCGTCGACGGGCACGGCAATGAGGCGGCGCCGGGTGCGACCGGTGAGATCTGCATTGGCGGGCGCGGCCTGGCTCGCTGCTACCTGGGCCGGCCGGACCTGACCGCGCAGCGCTTCGTGACACTGCCCGGCCGGGACGGTCGCTGGTACCGGACCGGAGACCTGGCCGCGCGGGACGGCGGGTTACTGCACTTCCAGGGCCGGGTGGACCGGGAACAGTTGAAGATCCGCGGAGTCAGGGTGGAGGCCGGTGACATCGAGGCGGCGCTGCTGCGCGTGCGCGGCCTGACCGGTGCCGCGGTCGCCGTCGTCGGCGAGGGCGCCGACGCGGTACTCGCCGCACTGGTCGTAACCGCGGACTCCGAGCTGCGGCCGCGGGACATCCGCGCCGAACTGGCCACCGCGTTGCCGCGTCACCTGATGCCGACCCGGTACGTGCGGGTACCCCGGCTGCCGTTGACGCCGAACGGCAAGCTGGACCGGGTCACCGTGGCCGAACTGGTCCGGGGCGGGGCCGATCCGGTGCCGACCGGGCCGCGGTGACGTCAGCCTCCCGCACCACCCCGTATCCGGCGCAACGCGTGCACGACGGCGGCCCGGGTGGACACGTCCAGCCCGGTGAACAGCCGGGCTACGTGAGACTCCACGGTGCGGGTACTGAGCAGCAACTGCTCGGCGATCTGCCGGTTGGTCAGCCCGGCGGCGACCAGTTCGGCGATCTCCAGTTCGCGCGGGGTCAGCGCCGCACCGTCGAGTGCCGCCGCCTGGCGGCGTCTGCGCGGCTGGTGCGCGTTCATCCGGCGCTGTTCGCGTTCGGCCAGGCGCAGGAAGTGGTCGGCCCCGACCGCGGCGAAGACGGTACGCGCGGCGCCGAACCTAACCCGCGCTGTCACCGGGTCGTGGTGCCCGGCGAGCGCCCGGGCGGCAGCCAGGTGCGCGCAGCCCAGCAACGTCTGGTCGCCGACCCGACCGAACGCCTCGACCGCCGCATCGGCGTGGCCCAGCGCGCGTATCGGGTAGCGGGCGGTCAGGGCGCCGGCCATGGCGAGGTCCGCGAACCCGTCATTGCTCACTGTGGACAGTTCGTCGGCCAGGGCGCGGGCGCGCTGCGCCCAGTGCAGCGCCTCCTCCCCGCGACCCCGGGTGACCTCGGCGCTGGCGAGTGCCGCGTACCCGCGCAGCCGTGTCACCGGGTCCAGCCCGGTCAGGTCGGGACCGCCGCAGCCGTCCAGGAGCAGGTGTGCGCAGCCGTCCGGATCGCCGAGCCAGTTGCGCACCTCGGCCGCCCGGTACCGGGTCACGGCAGCGAAGTACCCGGGGAACTTGTCCGCGAGTTCGACCGCCTCGTCGGCGGCCGCGGCGGCACCGGACAGGTCGTCAGTCCAGGCCAGGATCCATGCCCGGCTGGCCTGGCCGAGCCCGCGCTGCTCGCGGCTCCCGGTCAGCAGCGCCTGGTGGACGGCGTCGTCGAAGCAGGCCAGCGCCTGGCGCAGCCGGCCGGTGCGGCCGAAGGTCATGCCCAGCGCCACGGAGACGTACGTCTGCAAGTCAATGCGCCCGGCCACGCGCGCGGCGCGTAGCATCCGCGTCATATGCCGCTCGGCGTCGTCGAACCGCTCCACGATGAGCTCGCCGAACCCGAGCCGGGCCACGGCGTCGATGTAGTCGACCAGGCGGCGGTCGGGCTGGCAGTCCACGATCGTGCCAGCCTCGGTCAGCAGGTCCAGCGCCGACTCCCGCGGTGCGGGCGGCATGCCGGCCACGCGTACCCCCAACAGGATGCCCAGGGCGCGCACGGCCAGCGCCGCGGCCAGCAGCGGCTGGTCGCCGAGCCGGCGGGCGGCCGCCAATGCCTCCGCGGTCCAGTCGCGTTCGGCCACGAACTGGCCCCCGTACATCGACCCGACCGCCAGGTCGATGCGGAGCAGGACCGCGGCGATGTCCGTCCCGTCGGCGACGCTGTCCAGTTCGGCGCGCAGCATCGCGTTGGCCTCGGCGTACCGCCCGAGCAGCCGCTCCAGCGAGGCGCAGAGGACGGCGGCCTGCGCCCGCCGCCCGCTCGGGGGCGGCAAGAGGCTGAGCACCTCGCGGAGCACCTCGCGGCTTTCCACCAGCCGGCCGGTGATGCCCAACGCCCGCGCGAGCCGCAACAGCAGCGACAGTCGCGCGGACGGGTCGGCCCGCTGCTCGGGCAGCAGGCGCAGTGCCGCCCGTAACCACTGCGCCGCGGCGGCGGGGGCGGTGTGCAGCGCCGCGTCCGCGGCCTTGGTCAGGGCCGCGATCGCCTGCTGATCGCCGACCTGTGCGGTCCGCTCGATGTGGTGTGCTAGGTTCGTCGCCGGCGCCCCGCGGCGGCGTAGCGCGGCCACGGCAAGCGCGTGGCCTGCGGTGCGCCAGCCGGCCGGCGCGCTCTGGTAGGCCGCGTTGCGCACGAGCGGGTGGCGGAACTGGTGCCGGCTGCCGACGCCGGTCGCCCGGACGAGGTCGCGGGCGACCAGGTCGTCGAGTGCCGAGAGGACCGTGGCGTCCGGCACCAGCGCGACCTCGGCGACGATCGTGGGCTCGAACACGTCGCCCACGATCGCGGCGGTGCGCAGTACCAGCAGGCTGGTGGGGTCGAGCGCGGCCACCTCCCGACGCACCGCGTGCTGGACGGGTGCGTCCGTGTCGACCACGCCGACCGCGGCGACCGCGGTGTCCGCCGGCCAGCCCGTGGCAGGCCCCGGCTGGCTTCGTGCCAACGATTCCAGGTACAGGGGGTTACCTTCGCTCAGCCGGTAGATGCGCTCCCGCGCGGACCGGTCGTACCCGGACGGGAGCAGGACGTCGGCGTCCTCGAAGCGCAGCGGGCCCAACTCCAGCACCGTGACGCCACCGCGGGGTGCCGCCTGCGTGACGGCCGCTACGAGGAGCGCGGACACCTGCCGCGGCCGGTACGCGAGGGCGAGCACCACCGGTCCCCGCGGCGGATGGTGCAGCAGGTACAGGCACAGCTCGACGGAGCCTTCGTCAGCCCAGTGCATGTCGTCCAGAACCAGCACGACCGGCCGGGCCGTCGCCCACCTCTCCAGCAGTACCCGGACCGCGTCGTACAGGCGGAAGCGCTCCGCCACGACAACCGGTGCGGCCGGCTCGTTCGCGACCGGCAGCTCCGGGCACAGCACGCGCAGGTGCGTGCGGTGCTCGGCGTCGATCAGGTGCGGTATCCGTTCGTCTATAGTGGACAGTGTGTCCTCGAGGGCTGCCCGGAAGGCGGCGAACGGCAACTCGCTTTCGAACTCGGTCGCGCCGCCCCACAGCACGTCCGCGCCCGCCGCGGCCTGCGCGGCGAGTTCGCGCAGCAGCCGGGTCTTCCCGATCCCGGGTTCGCCGGAAACGCAGACCAGCTGGCCGCGGCCATGCCGGACGAGACCCACCAGCTGGTCGAGTTCGTGCGCCCGGCCGACCAGTGGCCGTTGCCCTGTCGCGGCTGCCATCGCTGCCTCCGTTTACGGCCATGGGCGTTCCATCCGTTTCCACGCCGTTCCATTGCCAGCTGTCGAAACCGCGCGGCCCGATCGGGCGCGCTAATGTAGCCCTCGCACCACCGCTACTCCGGTCGGCTAGTTGCCAGTCGAAGGCTCGGGCCCCGCCGCGCGAGCACTATGGCGAACTGTGGGGGGACATGGACTACCGGTATGTGCGCGCCGGCGGGCCGCCGCCGCCGTTCCCGTTCACCGGCAGGCATCGGGAACTGGCCCAGCTCACCACCCTGCTCCCGACCGGGGGCGGCGCCCGCGTTGTGGCGGTGGTCGGTGAGCCGGGCATCGGCAAGACACGGCTGCTGCGCGAGCTGTGCGCCCGCACGCCGGACGCGGCCGTGCTGTGGTTGAGCGCGACGGAGTTCGAGAGCCAGGTGCCCTTCGCGATGTTCCGTACCGTCCTCGACGACCTCCGGCCGCTACTCGACCCCACGGACCTGGCCGCGCTCGACCCCGACCGGCTAGGGCTGCTGCGCCTGGTGGTCCTGTCGCTGCCCGGTCGCGGCGTCGGCCCGCCTGCCCCGAGCGCCGTGCCGGCCGAGCGCTTCCGGTTGCACCGCACGGTACGGGCGCTGCTCGCGGCCGCCGCGCGCGGCCGCCGCGTCATCCTTGTGCTGGACGACCTGCACTGGGCCGACGAGGAGTCGATCGACCTGTGCCAGCATCTGGTACGGCGTCCGCCGGAGGCCGGGATACTCATCGCGATGGCCTACCGGCCGAGGCAGGCCACCATGCACCTGCGCGCGATGATCGCCGAGGCGCTGCCCCGGGCGTGGATGACCGTCCTGGAGCTCGGCCCGCTCGGCTCCGAGGAGGCGCACGCCCTGCTCCCGCAATCCGTCAACCGATCCACCCGGGACCGGCTCTACCAGCTGAGCGAGGGCAATCCCCTGTACCTGGAGGCGCTGGCCCGCCGGCCGACCGCGATCGGTATCCCCGGCGAGTACCCGCTGCCGGACGAACCGGTACAGCGGCTACTCGCTGGCGAGTTGGCCAGCCTCGACGCAGACGCCCTGCTCGTCGTGCTGGCCGCCGCCGTGGTCGGCGACGTGTTCGCCCCCGCGCTGGTCGCCGAGGTCGCGGGCGTCGACCCCGCGCTCGTCGCCGGGGCGCTCGCCGAGCTGGTCACTCGCGACCTGGTCAGGCCGACCGGCGCCGGTGGCCGGTTCCAGTTCCGCCACCCGCTGCTGCGCGCGGTCGCGTACGAGAGCTGCGGTGCCGGGTGGCGGATCGTGGCACACCGGCGTGCCGCGTCGGCCGCGCGCCGCGAGCAGGCCAGCGCCAGCGATCAGGCGCGTCACGTGGAGCGCTACGCCGTCAGCGGTGATCGAGAGGCGATCGTCATCCTGGTCGAGGCGGCCGACGCCGCCCTCCAGGGCGCGCCCTCGGTCGCGGCCCACTGGCTACAGGCCGCACTGCGGCTGCTGCCCGAGCACGGCGCGCCACCCGCACCCGCCCTCGCCGCGCCTGACGCGCCCGGGCTCCCGACGGCTGACCCGGTGGTCGGCGGCCCTGACGTGTCGGGCATACCGGACCGGCTCGAGCTGCTGGAGCGGCTGGCTGTGGCGCTGGGCACGAGCGGCCGGCTGGTCGAAAGCCGGGAGGTGCTGCACGACCTGCTCGCCCTGCTGCCGCGATCGACGCAGCGGCGCGCCCAGGTCGCTTGCTTCTGCGCGCTCGTGGAACGCCTGCTGGGCCGGCACGCGGAGGCGAACGCCCTGCTGCTCGCCGGGATGGCCGACCTGCCGGACCGCGACAGCGCCGCCGCGGTCATCATCAGGATCGGGCTGGCACATGGTGGCATACTGCGGGGCGACTTCGCCACCGAACGCGACTGGGCAGGCGAGGCGGCGGCCATGGCCAGGCGGCTGGGCGACCGCCCGCTGCACGCGGCGGCGCTGGCCGTGCGCGCGCTGGGCATCCTAATGGGGGTACGCGCGGGTCAGGCGCCGATCGGTATCGCCGACGAGGCACCCGCACTGGCCCGTGCGGCCGCCGTGATCGTCGACGACCTGTCAGACGAGCAGCTCGTCGAGTACGTCGACGGGCTGGCCATCCTCGGACCCGCGGAGTTGATGCTGGGGCAGCTGGTCGAGGCGGAGCGGCACCAGAAGCGCATGCTGCGGGCGGCCCGCGACGCCGGCCGGGTACACCTGCAGACCAACATGAACCTGGTACTGGGCTGCCTGTACCTGCGCCAGGGCTACCTCGGCCAGGCGCGCGACTGCTTCGACGACGCCCTCGACAGCGCCCTGCTGACCGGCAGCGGGGAGCAGCGCTGCGTGACCCAGGCCTGGCGGTCGTGGATCATGACCTGGAGCGGCGATCTCGCCGGCGCCGCCCAGGTCGCCGACGAGGCCGCCGCCCTGGCCGGCTCGCTGCCCAGCTACTTCGCCGTGACCGCCCGGGCCCGCCTCGCCCACGTGCGCTTCTACGCGGGAGACGTGGACGGTGCCGTGGCCCTGATGATCGACCGGTGCGGCGGCCCCGACCTGGTCGCGCTCGACCCGGAGACACGGCTGCAGTCCTACCTCATGCTCGCGACGGCGGAGATCACCCGCGGGCGGCCACGCGAGGCACTGTATTGGGCCGAGCGGACGGCCGCCGGAGCGGCGCAGTGGCCCTACGCGCGCACCGCTGGCTTCGTCGGTCTGGCCATGGCCACCGCGCTGCGCGACACCCGACCGGATGCGGCGCTGCGGCATGCCGCAGCCGCGGCTGACTTCTTCGCCACCCGCGGTGACCGGATCCTTTCCGGCTGGGCGGAGTTGCTGGCCGGCCAGGCGCTCGCCAACCAGCAGCGGTACGACCGGGCACAGCAGCGGGTGGCCAAGGCCCGCGAGCTGTTCGAGGCGTGCGACGCGGGCCTGTTCGTCGGCTTCGCGGGACGGGAACAGAGCCGCCTGGACGCCAGGCACCCCCGCCAGCGGCGCGTTGCGTTCGCAAACGTCGAACCCGCAGCCACCGGCCGCCTGACCCGACGCGAGCGGCAGATCGCCGACCTCGTTGCGCAGGGACTCACCAACCGCCAGATCGCTCAGCAGCTGGTCCTCAGTGTCCGCACGGTGGAGACCCACCTGACGCGCGTGTTCGCCAAGCTGGGCGTGACCACCCGTTCGGCGGTCGTGCACGCCCTCGACCGAGGGCCGGACGCCGCTATATCCGGGCCATACCGCGGCGCAACCCCTTCCTAAGAGGGCGTTTGATTTATACCTTTTGTAATAATAGGTGCCTCGCCAGGTAGGTGTAGTTTCGTCGGTTATGCGCTTGCTGACGTTGTCGATCATCGCGATGTGGATCATTGCTTCGGCGCTCACGGTTAGTGTCTCGTAGTCGCGCGCGAGCCGCCGGTGCAACATCAGCCAGCCCAGCGTTCTTTCTACCACCCAGCGGCGCTTGACCACGTGGAAGCCTTTGATTGCAGCGTTTCTGGGGACGACTTCGGCGTCGACGCCGAAGGTGGCGGCGTGTTCGATGAACTGGGTCTTGAACCCGAACCACCGCACGATCTACGGCTACTACGCCGCCTGGCGTGACGAGGGCATATTCGCCAAACTCAACTACGACCTGACCGGCCTGGCCCGGGTCAAGGCCGGGCGCGCCGCCCAACCGAGCGCCGCCGTGATCGACACCCAGAGCGTCAAGACCTCCACCAACCCGCCCGTGGCAACACAAGGAACCGACGCCGCCAAGCGCATCGTGGGCAGAAAGAGATCCGTCGCCACCGATGCACTCGGCCTGCTCCTTGCGGTCATCGTCTGCGCCGCATCCGCCTCCGAGAATCAAGCTGGAACCCGCGTTCTCAACCAGGCCAAGGCAATCTACCCCACACTCACCAAGACATGGGTGGACGCGGGATTCAAGACCCAGTTCGTCGAACACGCCCGTACCCGGCTGCTCGCCCGTCCTCCCCGCGAGCGTGTCGAGCGTCTACGCCTGGCCCGAGCGCCGCGGCCCGGCGTCAATTCGGTTGGCTCGGTGCGCGGCCGGCGCCATCCCCGCTGGGTTGCGCGACGGCCTCACTCGCGAACTGTCGCAGTTTTGGACCGCCCGCACGACGCGCAGATGAGAGCAGATGAGACAGGATGGGCCGGTCTGGAACGATCGCCGTCAGTTTCGGGAACAAGCACCGTCAGATTTCCATCCGGACTGATCGAAGCTCGCTGGACCTCCTGTGCGGGCGGCACTGCGCTGACCTGGCGTTTCGCGCTGGAGACGCGCGTCGGTGACCGCCGCTTCGGGTGTGGTACGCGGGCGTACTCTAACAAGATCCCTAGCATTTGATCGTCCATTGAGGACAAGCGTCAAGGTCATCAGCATGCTGACCTGCGAAAATATGAGAGCGGCCGACGGGAATCGAACCCGCACCGTCAGTTTGGAAGATCAAGATCAGTTGAGCGCCTTGATCGGGATCAATCCCGGAACGTGGCCCTGACGTGCGGATACATTGATCGCGCTGCGTCTCGGGTCGGGCCTGATCGAGCGGCTACGGCGCCGTTCCCCAACAAGATCCCCAACAATTTTCGGGGGAGCGGCGCTGGTTCGGGGCCTCCAACGAGGAGGTCAACTGTGCAGCTCAGGCAAGACATTACCGAGGTTCCGGCGGCGACCGCGTCACCCGGCCGGTGTACTGCCGCGCATGCGCTGGATCCGCGGCCGTGCGAGGGCGCGCCGGACGCGGTGCAGATCGTGGACTGGGTCGGCGAGGCCGTCGGGGCGTGCCTGCTGCACGGCGCGGTGCTGCTGGCCTCGCTCGACCGGGCGCGCGTGTACCCGTTGGGCGGCCCCGAGGGTTGCGCGATCACCGTGTACGTCCGAGCGCGTTCGCTGGCGCCGTTCGACTTCCTGACGAATCCGGGCGCCTCCCGGCTGACGACCGCGGGTGAGGCGGCGAGCTGCAGGTGGGTCCTCTGATGACCGGCGTGCTCGACCGCGTCCCGTCCGGTGCTTGGGCTGCCGTCACCGGGGTGAGCCTGCTGTTGACGATCGCGACCTGGTCGGCGACGCGGCGCCGGCTGCGAGCCCTGGGCGAGATCTACACGAACCCGCTGCGGCGCCCGCCGTACCAGCGAACGCACGGCTCCGCGCTGACGGTCGCGGCGATGATCCCGGCGACGCTGTTCTGGGGCATGGTGCTCGCTGGCTCGCTGCACGGGCTCGTCGCCTTCGGTCGCACGGTGCTGGGCTGGCACGACGGCTGGGAGTACCTGGTACCCGGCAGCCTGGACGGCGTCAGCGTCACGTTCGCGTTCCTCGCCTTCCGGGCGGTACGCCGGCAGAAGGCACCGGACCGCTGCCAGCGGGTGGTGTGGGGTGCGGCGCTCGCCTCGGCCACGGTCAACTTCGCCTACGAGTACGGCCGCAGCGGGCACAACGTGGTGGCTGGCGGGTACCTGGGGCTGCTGAGCCTGTTCGGGATGGTCATGTTCCACGAGTTCCTCGACCAGTTCGAGGAGGGCGCCGCGTACGTCAAGCGGGACAACCCGAAGTTCGGGCTGCGCTGGATCACCTGGCCCAGCAACACGTTCTGCGCGGCGGTCGCGTGGCGCAACTACCCGCCGGTCGAGGGTACGGGCGCGACGGTGCTGGCCGCGGTCGCCAACCTTGAACGAGTACGGGCCGTCAAGGCTGCTGGGCGGGAGGGCAGGATCGCAGCGAGGCATGT
>DATEJJ010000202.1:0-2496 GCA_035278125.1 Rugosimonospora sp. | reverse complement strand
TGGGACGTCCCCACCGGCAACAGATCCGGGCCGGCCGAGAACGCGACGACCAAGTGCCCAGAGACCGGGATCAGCCCCTTCGGAGGTTTGCCCTCGCCCAGCCACCAAACCCCCCGGTCGACCCGCGCGGCGGGCAGCCCGTCCAGCCAGTCGTAGGCGTGGTCGCTCGCATTTCCCAGTACCTCCATCGTCAGGTTTTCCCGGGACAATGGAGTCAACTCCAGGACCCACGCCACCAGCGCCGCGAACTCCGGGGACGTTGCCGGGGTGTCGGACTCTCCCGTGACCGCGGCAACGATGTCAGCGAGGGATTCCTCGGTCACCCCCAGCGGCTCGCCCGGGCCGCGCCAGGCACTCAGCAGCGCTAGGGCCTGGGCCAGCCGCTGCTTGGTCAGCCCGCCGATGCCGTACGCCCGCGCGGCCAGGTACCCCGCCGGCAGCAGGTCCGGCGTTTCGACGTCGAGTGAGTCAGCCAACGTGGCCAGCACACCGACCCGTTCGTCCGCCGACAGCGACAGGTCGCCACCGGCGACCGAGAGCAGGGCATCAGCCAGGAGATTGACGTCGAATCTGACATCGTTGCCGGCCCGTGCAAAGGCGAACGCCTCGGCATCGACCTCGCCGAAGGCCCGCAGCATCTGCTTGTCCTGCTCGTCGACGGCCCGGATCAACTCGTCCGGGACCTTAACGTATATCTCGGGCGGTTCGGGTTCTGCATTGTGTACCTGCACATGGTGCGGATCGATCGGGTCATCCGGATTGCCGCGCAGGATGCGGGCCAGATCGAGTCCGATCTTGGCCACCGCCCACGGTGTGCGCCCGCCGCCCGGCACCCCCACGAGCACCTCCGGCATCCCTGCCTTCTTGTCCACCGCGATGGGTGCCGTGCCGTGCAGGTGCGCCGGGCGCAGCCAGATCATGCGCCCGTGCTGCACGAGGCGCCAGCCGGACGACAGCTCGAACTCGCCACCGCCCAGATTGCGCATCGACGGTAGCCCGGTCATCACCAGATCAGGGGTCTGGGGGGTGGCATGCACCGTGTAGTAGTCAGCTTTGGGACCCAGCGTCCGCTGGTGCGACCACGTGTAGGGAACGAAGTTATCCGGCAGCGGCCCGTCGGCGGCGATTCGGGACGCCGCCAGCATGAGCACCTGGTCTTTCCCCACCTGCCCAGTTAGCTCGATCGCGCGGGTCACATCGATCGGGTTCTCCGGCACCAACTCCACCAGCGCGTTATCGGGCAGCCGTACACGCGCGCGGTCGAGTACGGCCTCGGCCCGTTCCGACTCATGCACCGGGACGGACTCCAGCGGCCGGTCCGGATGGGCCAGCCTCGGCGAACTGTCCAGCCGGGGGCTCGACACCGGCCGCCAGTACGCACCCGCCGGGCTCGCCTCCACCTGGTACCCCGGCCACTTCCGCTTCAACGTCGACCAGTCGCGCACCGAGCCGAGCGCCTCGAACAACCGTTGCACCTGGTACGCCAGCGCCTCTTCAAGAAGCTGGAAATATCGGGCCCTGAGGTTGAGGATCAGCTCGCTCGCCTTGTCCCTGCGGCGCTCCAGCCGGCCGAGCACCACCGGGTCGAAGCCTTCGATGGCATCGGCGTACCGTAGCGCGTCGTACGCCTGGTTCAAGAGGTCGGTGTAGATCTCTACGCTTTTCTGGATGACCGCCTCGGCCTCGGACGTCCCGACATGGTTCGACCACAGTCGCAGGGCTAGCGGGTAAAGTGGATGGTCGGCCGGTAGCGGTCTCTTCCGCAGCTCATCTCGCACGTCCGCGTTTCCGACGACCTGCTTCAACACATCGGGGTCGTCGGTGCCCGCCAGGAACCGTCCTTTGAGGGCAGTGATCTCGGCATGGGTCGCGTCGTGGACCAGGTAGCCGAGTAGCTCGTGTGGACCGCGGGTGCCGATGGGGAGTTTCACTACCCACTTCGGGTCGAATACGGCTTTCGACAATGACTCGGTCGGCGGCTTGACCGCAAGCATGGGGATGCCCACCGCTTCGCTCAGGACGTCGGCCACCTGCTGCCAGGCGAGCTCGCGCTTCGAAGCATCTTTCCCCATCAGCACCGGGTAGCGCTGTCGGGCCGCGCGCCTGAACGTCGCAAAGACCTCCGGCTTGGCGATGTTGAGGTACTGATAGTCGACCGAGGAGTCCGCCGCCGGCGCGCTGGCGTCCCGGCCGAAGGCGGGTCTATCCCGCTCCGCCATCTCGGCCACGATGCTGGCCACCTTGGCGTCCAGCCCCTCGGGCGACGCCACCGGCTGCCCGGCCGCGTCGCGGACACCGACATACGGGGTACCCGCAGAGGATCCGGCCCGGTGCGGTACGCCAGCCGGTGGTGCTGGTACCGGCGGGGGGACGAGGTCCGTGATGTTGAGCCCACTCAGCTTACCGCCGGCAACGTCGTACGCCCACAGCGCGTCCTGCAACTGCCCCGGCTCCGAGGACTCCCGCAACGACTCCGCGGCACGGGTGAACGCCTCC
>DATEJJ010000201.1:0-6238 GCA_035278125.1 Rugosimonospora sp. | reverse complement strand
GGGTCCGGCGTTGGGGACGTTGAGTGTGCGGGAGCAGCGGATTGTGTTGTTGCGGTTTTTCGGGAATTTGACGCAGACGCAGATCGCGGAGCGGGTGGGTATCTCGCAGATGCACGTGTCCCGGCTGCTCGCCCGATCTCTCGCCGCACTGCGGCAACAGCTCGAAACCGTCTGAGCGTGTGGGGGCCGGCCGCGCCGCGGCCGGCCCCGGAACTCAGCCGCCGACGACCAGCCCGACCGGGCGTACGGTCACGCCGAGGATGAGGTCGGCCGCGGCGTACGGGTCGTCCAGCAGCAGCCGGCGCAGGCTCAGCGCGTCCGGCATCCGGAACACCAGCAGCCCGGTGTCGACGGGCTCCTGCAGCGCACCGGCGAGCAGCAGCCGCCCGGCCGCGGCGTGCTCGCGCAGCCACGCGATGTGCGCCTCGCGGTGCGGAGTGCGCCGCTCGGCCATGTCAGGGACGTAGTGGTACAGCACCACGAACGTGGGCAGGTTGTCGGCCATGCCCGCCATGATGCCCTACCCGGCCGGCGTGTCCTGGCCCAACCGGTCCATGATCGCGGCCACGATCCCGGTCAGCGCGTCCAGCTGCTCCGGGCTGAGTGCCTCCACGAACCAGCGCCGTACGTCGGCCACGTGCCGCGGTGCGGCCTCCCCGATCGCGGCGCGTCCGGCCGTGGTGAGCACCACGTCCGGGTACCGCTGGTCGGCGGGGCAGGGCGCCCGGCTCACCAGCCCGCGCTGCTCCATCCGGGACAGGTGGTGCGACAGCCGGCTCTTCTCCCACATGGTCGCGTGCGCGATCTCGTACGCCCGCAGCCGCCCCTGCGGTGACTCGGACAGCGCGACGAGGATGTGGTAGTCCGCCATGGACAGTCCCGTGTCCCGCTGCAGCCGCCGGTTCAGCGCGGCCGGCAGGTACGTGTGCAGCGCCATGAACGCCCGCCACGCCCGCTGCTCCCGCTCGTCCAGCCACTCCACCTTCATGACGCCCGCCGGAGCGCGGCCAGCTGCTGCTCGAACGGAACGACCTCCTCGCCGGGTCCGTCCACCACGCGGGCACCCAGCAGCGCGGCCAGCTCCCCGGCCGCCCGCTCGACGCGCGCCGCCAGCTCACCGGAGGCGAAGTCCTCGGTGGCGGCGTACACCGCGGTGGGTACCACCACCGCCCGCAGGTACGCGAAGAGCGGGCGTACCGCGTGCTCCAGCGCGAGCGAGTGCCGCGCGCTGCCACCGGTCGCCGCGATCAGCACCGGCTTCCCGCGTAGCGCCGTGCCGTCCAGCACGTCGAAGAAGGACTTGAACAGGCCGCTGTACGAGGCGGTGAAGATGGGCGTAACGGCGATCACGCCGTCCGCGCCCGCGACCGCGTCCAGCGCCGCCCGCAGCCGCGCGTTGGGGAAGCCGGTCACCAGGTTGTTGGCGATGTCGGTGGCCAGCTCCCTCAGCTCGATGACGTGCAGGTCGACCGGGAGCCGGACGCGGGTCGCCTCGGCCAGCCGGTCGGCGAGCAGCCGGGTGGAGGACGGTGCCCGCAGCCCGGCCGAGACCACGGCGAGCCGGGTCACCGCGCCACCGCCAGGCGCGAGGCGTGCGTCGGCGCGTCCGGTACCGTCGCCGGGCGGCCCACCGCGAACTCCTTGCGCAGCACCGGTACCACCTCCTCGCCCAGCATGTCGAGCTGCTCCAGCACGGTCTTCAGCGGCAGCCCCGCGTGGTCGATGAGGAACAGCTGGCGCTGGTAGTCGCCGAAGTGCTCGCGGAAGGTCAGCGTCTTGTCGATCACCTGCTGCGGGCTGCCCACGGTCAGCGGCGTCTCGGCCATGAACTCGTCCAGCGACGGGCCGTGCCCGTACACCGGCGCGTTGTCGAAGTACGGCCGGAACTCGCGTACCGCGTCCTGCGAGTTGCGCCGCATGAACACCTGCCCGCCGAGCCCGACGGTGGCCTGCTCCGGCGTGCCGTGGCCGTAGTGCGCGTAGCGCTGCCGGTACAGGCTGACCAGGCGCTGGAAGTGCGCCTTGGGCCAGAAGATGTTGTTGGCGAAGAAGCCGTCGCCGTAGTACGCGGCCTGCTCGGCGATCTCCGGGCTGCGGATGGAGCCGTGCCACACGAACGGCGGTACCCCGTCCAGCGGGCGCGGGGTGGCGGTGAAGGACTGCAGCGGGGTGCGGAACCGGCCCTCCCAGTTCACCACGTCCTCGCGCCAGAGCTGGTGCAGCAGCGCGTAGTTCTCGATGGCCAGCGGGATGCCCTGCCGGATGTCCTGCCCGAACCAGGGGTACACCGGGCCGGTGTTGCCGCGCCCGAGCATGAGGTCGACCCGACCGTCGGCCAGGTGCTGCAGCATCGCGAAGTCCTCGGCGATCTTCACCGGGTCGTTCGTGGTGATCAGCGTGGTCGCCGTGGACAGGATCAGCCGCTCGGTACGCGCCGCGACGTAGCCGAGCATGGTAGTGGGCGACGAGGGTACGAACGGCGGGTTGTGGTGCTCGCCGGTGGCGAAGACATCCAGACCCACCTCTTCCGCCTTCACCGCGACGGTGACCATCGCCTTGATCCGTTCGTGCTCGGTCGGCGTGGTGTGGATGGTGGGGTCGGGGGTGACGTCCCCGACGGAGAAGATCCCGAACTGCACCGGAGTAGCCTCTCGTCTTCGAGTTGATATGTCAACCAGGCGGTCCAACGCGGGCTCCCGGGCCGGTATTCCCCGGCGGCGGATAGGTTCGAGGCATGGCGGAAGACACAGCCCGGTCAGTGTCCATCGAGCGCACCGGCCCCACCCGGTACCAGGTGACCAACGTGCGCGGCGGCACCATGTCCATCGGCACCGGCGGTACGGGTGATCCCGACTTCACCCCGGTCGAGCTGCTGCTCGCGGCGATCGGCGGGTGTACCGCCGTGGACGTGGACCTGATCACCAGCCGGCGGGCGGAGCCGCTGACCTTCTCCGTCTCGGTCACCGGCGACAAGATCAGGGACGCGGACGGCAACCGGATGGAGAACCTGACCGTCGATTTCACCGTCGCGTTCCCGGAAGGCGCGGGCGGCGACGCGGCCCGGGAGGCGCTGCCGGTGGCGATCCGCAAGTCGCACGACCGGCTCTGTACGGTGTCCCGCACGGTCGAGCTCGGCACCCCGATCACGAGCCGGCTCGCCCCCTGACAACACGGAGCCTCCAGTTCCCGTCGTCCGTCCATTCTGGACAGCGCCACGCGCAGCTGCCGGACGAGTCGAAACCTAAGGGTGCCCGCCGGCGTGCCGATGGGGAGCCAGACGCAGCTCGGTGGCGACCCCGGAAGGCCAACATGTCCCAGATGCGATCGCGGGGCGCCCGGCGAGCGCCGGAGGTCGAAGAGCCCGCGCCCACCGCCGCGCACGGTCGCCTGGTCACGCTCGGGGTCTGGGTCGTGCTCGCGCTCTGCGTGGCGGCGGCGGTGCTGGCCGCGGCCGGTTGGCGCGCGGCCGCGCGGGCCCAGGGCACCCGCGAGTTCGACGCGACCGCCGCCGATGTCGCCTCGTCCATGGCGTCCGCGCTGCGCCGGGACACCGACTTCGTGGCCACCCTGCGCGCCACCGTCGAGGGCCGCCCGGACATGAACAACGCGCAGTTCGCCGCCTGGGTCAACCGGGTCGGCGCGACCACCCGGTACCCCGGCGGGTACGGGTACGTGTTCGCCGAACAGGTGCCGGCCAGCGGCCTGGCCGCGTTCCGCGCCCAGGTGCTGGCCGACCCGCCCCCGGCCAACATCTCCGCGCCCGTCTTCGAGCTGGTCCCGTCCGGGTCGCGCGCCTCCTACTGCCTGATCCGCCTCGGCTTCAGTGCCTCCACCGCGCCGTCGACCGTACCGCTCGGGTACGACATGTGCGCCACAGCCGGCATCCCCGGCGTCATCTTCACCTCGTCCGGCCCGCCCATGCGGACCGCCGCCGACACCGGCGCGTTCACCGTGCAGCGGCTGGACGCCCTGCACGGCATCTTCGGCATCGTCGCGCCCGTGTATGCCGGCGGCCGCACCCCCGCCACCACCGCCACGCGGCGGGCCGCGCTGGTCGGCTGGGCCGTCGGCACCTTCGACGGCGCCGCCATCCTGACCGGCGGCAGCGGCGCCCACCCCAACCTGCGCATCGAGATCATGCACCAGAACCCCGGCGAGGCCCAGGTCGTGCTGGCCACCCAGGGGACCGCGCGCACGGGCAACCACATGCTGGTGGTACCCGTGACCGCCGACGGCCGCTGGACCGTGCGGGTATCCGGGCCGGCCGGCGCCGGTGGCCTGTCCGCCGATGAGCAGGGCGCGATCGTGCTGCTCACCGGCCTCGCCTTCGCCGGCCTGCTGTCCGGCTTCGTGCAGGTACTCGCCCGCAGCCGCCGCCGCGCGCTGCGCCTGGTCGCCCGCCGTACGCAGCAGCTGCGCCACCAGGCCACGCACGACACGCTGACCGGCCTGCCCAACCGCGCGCTGATCCTGGACCGGGTCGAGCACGCGCTGGCCCGCGCCCGGCGCAACGGCACCCCGCTCGCCCTGATGTTCCTCGATCTCGATGGCTTCAAGGCGGTCAACGACACGTACGGCCACGGCGTGGGCGACCGCCTGCTCCGGCACGTGGCCGGCCGGCTGTCCAGCACCCTGCGCGGCAGCGACACGATCGGCCGGCTCGGCGGCGACGAGTTCGTGGTACTCGTCGAGGGCGCCTCCCTGACCGACGGCCCCGAGGTGATCGCCGAGCGGATCGACACCGCGCTGGCCGAGCCGTTCCAGATCGACGGCGTGGAGCCGCCGCTGACCATCCACACCCGGGCCAGTATCGGCGTCGCCGCCGGCATCCGGGCCAGCGCCGAGGAGCTGCTCCGGGACGCCGACATCGCGCTGTACGGCGCCAAGGACGCGGGCAAGGGCCGGTACGTGCTCTTCGAGGCGCGGGTACCCGATGTTGCGGAGGGCACAGAAAGTCCCCGTTGACACTCGGTGCCACACGCCGCCATGCTGGCTGTATGACCTCGTGGACCGCCGAGCGCATCCCGGACCAGACCGGCCGCACCATCATCGTGACCGGGGCCAACAGCGGCCTCGGCCTCGCCACCACCAGGCAACTCGCCCGGCGCGGCGCCCGCGTCATCATGGCCGTCCGCGACCAGGCCAAGGGTGCCCGGGCCGTCGCGCAGCTCAGCGACGCGCAGCCCGGCGCCCGCCTGGAGGTACGCCGCCTCGACCTCGCCGACCTCGACTCGGTACGCGCGTTCGCCGCCCGCCTCCACGCCGACCAGGTACCCGTGGACGTGCTGGTCAACAACGCCGGCGTGATGACGCCGCCGCACTCGCTCAGCCCGCAGGGCCAGGAGAGCCAGTTCGCCGCCAACCACCTGGGTCACTTCGCCCTCACCGGCCTGCTGCTGGACCTGCTCCACGGCCCCGACCCGCGCGTGGTCACGGTCAGCTCCGGCCTGCACCGTGGCGGCCGCATCCACTACGAGGACCTGACCGGCGCGCGGCGGTACGCGCCGATGGCTTACTACAAGCAGTCCAAGTTCGCAAATGTCCTCTTCGGACTCGAACTCGACCGGAGGCTCCGCGCCGCCGGCAGCCCGGTGCGCAGTGTGCTCGCCCACCCCGGGTACGCGGCGACCAACCTGCAGACCACGGGACCGACCGGGGCGTACCGGCTGCTGCTGCGCTTCGCCAACCGGGTGTTCGCGCAGGACGTGGAGATGGGCGCACTGCCGCAGCTGTACGCGGCGACGGCCCCGGGTGTCGAGAGTGGACAGTTCTTCGGCCCCGGCGGGCGCGGCGAGATGCGCGGCTACCCGACGCTGGTCCAGCCGGACCCGGCCGCAACGGACGCGGCCGAGGCGCAGCGCCTCTGGCAGCTCTCCGAGCAACTGACCGGCGTCCACTACACGACCGTCGCCACCACCTGACTTAGCCGAGAATGGTGATGGTCCAGGTGCACTGGGTGGTGATGCGGAGGTAGCGGGAGCCGGCCGCGGTGTGCTGGGGGAGGGTGTCGGAGCCGGTGTCCTCGGTTTCGTTGGCCACCTCCACGCCCGCTCCCGTGGCGGAGTACTCGAAGATGCGGACGGTCAGGCCGTCCTGGTTGGGCGGGCAGTCGTAGCTGTACCGCAGGTACCAGTCGGTTCCCGTGGTGAATCTGGGGGTGCGGCCCGGACCGCTGCCTTCGACGGAGAGCAGCGTCTTCGGCCGTGGGCCGTGCACCAGCGGCGCGTCCGTGCCCGTC
>DATEJJ010000200.1:0-2889 GCA_035278125.1 Rugosimonospora sp. | reverse complement strand
CCCCGCCCGGAGCGGCCGCCGCGGGGTTCGCCGCCAGGCCGAGCACGGCCAGCGCGAGCGCCGTGCCCGCCGATCGAGCCACCAACCGCTCCGCCATCACGAAACCGTTTCCGAACACCGCTGTCCCCCGTGCGTCTGGCCGCCACCGAATCGCGAACACCATAAGCACCACAAATCGGTAAAATCTGCGGAACGGTCAAACACCGTTCGGAACAGCATCGGCAGAACCCCTTCCGGGGCACCCGCGACACTTGGTTGACTCTCGGGTAGTCGACCCAACGGGGGTTCGCGGTGTCCACACCAGTGCAGGACGACCTGTTCCACCGGCTGTTCGAGGCCGAGCCGCACGGAGAGTACGCGCGGCTGCGCCGGGAGGGGCCGGTCCACCCGATCGCGCTGCCCACCGGCGCGACCGCCTGGCTGGTGACCCGGTACCCGGACGTGCGGCGGGCGCTCGCCGATCCGCGGCTGTCCAAGGGCGGCATCGTCTCGCCGATCGGGTACCTGCCGGGCCTGCCGCCGGAGATCCACGCCGGTGTCGCCCGGCACATGCTCACCACCGACCCGCCGGACCACACCCGGATGCGGCGCCTGGTCGCCGCCGCGTTCACCCCGCGCCGGGTGGAGTCGCTACGGCCGCGGATCGAACAGATCACCGGCGAGCTGCTGGACCGGGTGGCCGGGCGGGAGCGCTTCGACCTCATCGACGAGCTGGCCTTCCCGCTACCGATCCGGGTGATCTGCGAGCTGATCGGGGTACCGCCGGCGGACCAGGGCTCGTTCCGGGAGTGGTCCAACGTGCTGGTCGCCGGGATGGCGGCGCGCGAGCAGCTCCCGGCCGCGAACCGGAGCATGCTCGGGTACGTGCACGGGCTGATCGAGGCCAAACGGGCCGAGCCCGCCGACGACCTGCTCTCCGCGCTGATCGCGGTACGGGACGAGGGGGACCAGCTGTCCGGCCCGGAGCTGACCTCGACCGTGTTCCTGCTGCTGATCGCGGGGCACGAGACCACGGTGAACCTGATCGGGAACGGCGCGTACCTGCTGCTGACCCACCCGGAGCAGTGGGACCGGCTACGCGCCCGGGCCGACGAGCTGCTGCCCGGCGCGGTGGAGGAGTTCCTCCGGTACGAGAGCCCGGTGCAGACCGCCACGTACCGGGTCACCACCGAGGAGGTGGAGCTGGGCGGGGTACGGATACCGGCCGGGCAGCCGGTACTCATCTCGCTGCTGTCGGCCAACCGGGACGAGGAGCAGTTCGCCGACGCGGGGCGGTTCGACGTGGCCCGGGAGCCGGGCCCGCACCTGGCGTTCGGGCACGGTATCCACTTCTGCCTGGGTGCTCCCCTGGCCCGGCTGGAGGGTCAGGTGGCGTTCCGGGCGCTGCTGACGCGGTACCCGATGCTGCGCCTGGCCGAGCCGGACGCGGACCCGGTGTGGCGCCCGGGCACCCTCATGCACGGCCTGGCCGCTCTGCCGGTGGCCGCCCACTGACCACAGTGGACAGCCGCGCGGCTACGGCTTGACCGCGACGCCGCCGTACATGTGCACGTGCTCGTCGGGTACGGCCAGCGCCGCCGGGTCCGGGCGCCAGCGGTTGACCAGGGTGACCCCGGGGTCGATCAGCTCCAGGCCGCGGAACAGCTCGCGCACCTCGGCCAGGTCGCGGGACTTCTCCCGGATCCCGCGCGCGTTGTACGCGGCCACCCCGCGGTGCACCTCGTCCGGCGCGCTGTCCGCGGTCACCGTGGACAGTGCCAGCACGCTGCCCGGCGCGAGCGGCCGCATCAGCCCGTCGATGATGTCGTGCGCCTCCCGCTCGTCGACCACGAACTGGAGGATCGCGATCAGCGTGAGCGCGACCGGCCGGCTCAGGTCCATGGTGGCGGTGAACTGCGGGGCGCGCAGGATCGCGTCCACGTCCCGCAGGTCCGCCTCGACGTACGCGGTGCGCCCCTCGGTCCGGCTGGTCAGCAGCGCCCGCGCGTGTACCAGCACGATGGGGTCGTTGTCCACGTAGACCACCCGGCTTTCCGGCGCCACCTGCTGCACCACCTCGTGCAGGTTGGGCGCGGTCGGCAGGCCCGTACCCACGTCCAGGAACTGCCGCAGCCCCAGCTCGGCGGCCAGGTGGTGGACCACGCGGGCCATGTAGTTGCGGTTGGCGCGCATGGAGACGGCCAGGTGCGGCCAGTCCTTGGTGATGGCCGCGGCCGCGTCCCGGTCGGCGGCGAAGTTGTCCTTGCCACCGAGCAGGTAGTCGTAGATGCGGGCCGAGTGCGGCACGTCGGTGTTGAGGTTGACCGTTGCCATCGCGCGCCTCCCGTCCGGTCGCCTGTACCGGAAACACCCTATGCCACGCGGACACTCGCCGGGTTCCATAGTCGACAGACCGTAGGGCGTCCGCGCTTCGTAACCCTCGCGTGGCTGGCTGGAGCCGTGCGTGCTTGGTTAGCCTGCCGAAATGCCGCCATACCGGCCGGTCGACTCGGACCGCCTCTGGGCCGGCCAGACGATGAGCCTGCTCGGCGATGAGATGGGCGTGTTCGCGCTGGCCACGGTCGCCCTGGTCTTCCTGCACGCCAACCCGGCCTCGTTCGGGCTGCTGATCGCGGCCAGCTTCCTGCCGCAGCCGGTGCTGGCCCTGCTGGCCGGCGCCTGGGTGGACCGGATGCGGCACCGCACGGTGCTGCTCGCCGCCGACGGGGTGCGAGCGCTCGCGATGGCGTCGGTACCGCTCGCCGCCCTGGCCGGCGCGTTGACCATCGCCCAGCTGATCGTGGTCGGGCTGGTCTTCGCCGCCGCGTCCACGCTGCACCACGCCGCCTCCCCCGCCTACCTGCGTGACGTGGTGCCGCCCGACGGGATCAGCCGGGCGCGGGCCCGGCG
>DATEJJ010000199.1:0-5758 GCA_035278125.1 Rugosimonospora sp. | reverse complement strand
CGTGCGGCCGGCGCCGACCGGGTCGCCATCCGCGGCGCCCGCCCAGTCAGCCGGACCGCCCCGGTCACCGGCCGCCTCCCTGCCGGCGTCCCCCTCGGCGTCACCGTCCGCCTCGCCGTCCGCCTCGTCGTCCCGCGCTGCGGACGGCACCATCCGGCTGGCCGTGGACCTGCCACTGTCCGGCGTCTCGGGGATCACCGCAACCACATCCGCCGCACCCAAGGTGGCCGGCTGGGTCGCGCTCAAGCCACGGCTGATCTTCCGGTTCGGCCGCACCCCAACCGCCGCAGACCCGTACCGTGCGCAGGTCGGCGTTGGCGGCGACTACGAGTACGGCTGGCAGGTGCACGCCAAACTGGCCGGTACCGCCGACACCGGCGAACAGGCGCTGCGTATCCCGTTCGCCACCGTGCACCTCAACACCGTGTTCTTCGTGGGGCCGGTCCCGGTCGTGCTCAGCGTGGACTTGACGTACTTCTACCGCATCACCGCCACCGGCAACCTCAGCATCGACACGCAGCAGTCCACCACCGGTACGTTCGCGTTCGGCGTCGGGTACAAGTCGGGTACCGGGTGGGGGCCGCTGAACACCAACACCTCGACGGTCACCGGCACCCAACCCGCCCTGTCCGGGCGCGGCGACGCCCGGGCGACCATCGGCGCCGACCTGGCCGTGAAGCTCTACGGCGCGGTGGGCGTGACCGGCCGGCTGGCGCCGTACCTGCGCGCCGTGCTGGACGCCACGACCGCCGCCCTGCGCTGGGGCCTGTACGTCGGCGTGGACCTCACCGGCACGATCCGCATCGACCTGAACATCTTCGGCATCACCGTGGTATCAGCGTCGTTCCCGCTGCCCGCCATGCACGGGGAGTGGCGCGCGGCCGCGAGCAGCCCAGCGCCAACCACCTGACCCACGGTACCCACGCGGTGTGCCCGCCGCGCGCCGGGCACACCGTCGGGTCGCCTCCGCCGCCGCGAGCACCCAACACGATGGCCGGCGCCTCCACCAGCGACCACGATGGGGGTCCGCCAGCACCAGGGTGTCGGACTCGTCCGCGGCCGGCACCTGCGCCACCGCCGACCCCGGCCAGCCGCTGCAGCACCGCCAGTTCCCGTCGTATCCCTGGTGCCGCGTCCTGTCCGTACGCCTCCTTCCCGGATCACCGTGCCCGTACCGACGGGCGCGGGAATCCGGGTCACCCGGATTCCCGCGCTCACGTGCAGCACTTCTTCCATCGCCGGCCCCCTGGCCCGCGTAAGCCGGGCTCCCCGTGCCTCGATCGGCCCTTCCGCGACGACCCCTTTTCGGGAACCGATGGGTGCAGGTACGGGTGGCCGCCACCGCGACACCCGCACCGACATCCGGTGCCCGCACAGCGTCGCCGCGACGACGTCACCGCGCTGCTACCTGAGGACACCGATTGAGCGGCGCACCTCAGCCCGCGGGTCGATACCGGGACCGCTATTGACAGTCCGCCAATAGCGTGTCATCGTCGGCGTTCAGCACCCGTTCCGGCAACGTCCAGCATGTGCGATCAGGCTTGGCCATGGCCTCAAGGTGGCGCACGACAACACGGGGCGGGTCGCGGGTGGGCGCCGGTCCTCGGGGCGGTGGACGAGTCAGCGGGGCTCCGGTCCCCGGCGACGCCAGATCGCGACCCTCGATGCCCTCGGCGGCCCCGCGACCCGACATCGGAGGAAGCCTGTGACCGTTCGCCTCCAACACTTCCACGCCGCGAGTGGTTTGCTGTTCGTCATCACAATGATCGCCGGCTGGTTCTTGGCCGCCGCGAACGGGATGCCCGACCTCAGCTCGGCCGACAAGGTCTTCCAGGCGTATCGCCATCAAGGGCATCTCCTCCCGACCACGATGTTCGTGATGACCATCGGCTTCTTCTTCAGCCTCTGGTTCACCGGAGTGGTCCTGGGCAGGATTCACCAGGCGGAGGGTGCCGGGCCCTTGACGTGGATCGCCGTTGGCGGCGCGTTCACCTTCATCGGGGTGTTCATGGCTGGCCTGGCCATGGGCCTTGCCAACTCGCTGGCCATCACCGACGGCCAGGGCGCCGACGCTGCGTCGATCTACGTGGCTCACCTGGCCTCGCTGCTCACCGGCCCGACGACCGGTATGTGCGGCGCAGCCTTCTTCATCCCGTTGGCCATCGTCATCTTCAACAAGGCGATCTTCCCCCGCTGGCTCGGCTGGCTCAGTGTCGCCGCAGCGCTGGGGTCGATGACCCCGATGGCCGGTTTCTGGAGCCTGACTGGCCCGCTCAACGTCGGCAACGGACTGATCGGCGTCCACACCATCGCCGGCACCTGGGGTGTCTTCGCTGCGATGTTCTCGCTCCAGATGCTCCGCGAGCTACGCGCGGCTGCCCGGGAAGCAGCCCACGTCAGGCCGCCGGTCGCGCCTTGAGATCGGCTGTGTCGGGACGTCGAACCGATTCCGCCATCGGAGCTGAGCCGGCGTCGGCGCGGCGTCGCAAGCCATGCAGCGTGGACCTGATCGCGACCCCGAACGCCGGGATTGAGGTGCCGGGTGGGGCCGAGAGCCGGTCGACGTTCAGCAAGAGGGCTGCCAGCAGGTGGCACAGGCACCATGCCCTTGACGAGCCCACGTCCGGGTTGCGGTCGGGGCGCGCCGCGGTCGCTGTGGCGCGCCCCGAGCGTGTGGTCCTGGGGATGACACCGCCAACGGTCCACCTACCGCCGCACCCAAGCTGGCATCGGCGAACGCGACCCGATCGCCGAACGTCGTGCCCAGGCATCGGACGGCCGCGCCTGCGCGTTTGTCCATCTCGCGGGACTCTGCTGATCACTTCGCGCAGGGCCGTGACCTGCTACGACACCAGTACTGCGTCACTCGACGCGCCTGACGCCACCGAAAGACAGTCGGTCACGTGATCTGGACGGGCATCACAAGCGGCCAGCCGACTAAGCAGGACGGCATATCGGCAGTTCACGGCGGTTTTGAATGAGCCAGCACAGTCCTCGCGGAGGGCAACAGGCCGGTGTACACGGGCCTGCGGCACGCCTCCGGCGGCGGCTGCCTGACCGCGTCGGTGGTGATCCGCACGGCGAACACGGCCCCGCTGACCAGTCGGACGACCTGCCTCGCCGGCTGACAAGGGTCGTCGAAGCAATGACTGGAAGTCGGCGTCGTCGGCCGGTGCGCCGCTCAGTCGTCGGCGGCCTTGACCGCCGCGGCGATCGGCTCGAGCCCCGCGACCAGCTCGTCGAGTTCGTCCGCGCCGAGAACGTCGTACGCCGGTGCCGCCAGCTCGTCGGTGAGGGCCTCGATCCGCTGCCTGGTCTGTCGGCCGGCGTCGGTGAACCCGCCAGCGGCGTCCACCAGGCCGCGACCGCGTAGCCCGTCCACAACAGCGGCCAGCTGCGCCTGGGGTAGGTGGTGGAGCCGGCCGAACTGCTCCGCCCGCATGCCGAGGGACAGAGCCATGAGGACGTGGGCTTCGGTGCCGCCGACGCCATGGGCGAGGAGGGCGACGTTGTGGCCGTCCCCGCGGTGCTCCCGCAGCAGCGTCGCCGCGTGCCACAGCCGGGCCACCGGCTCCTCGGGCACCTCCAGTGCCCGCAGCCCCGCGTACAGCACGCGGCCCTCAGTCGGCGCGCTGAGCGCCGCCCGAGTCGCGAGGTCGGCGACCCGCACCAGCGCCGGAGTGTCGGCGAGCTGCCCGATCCGCTGCCGCAGCGCAGCGGCGCTGCCCCGCTCACGCACGGCGATCGCCTCCCGCGGTGTGGTCTTGCCCCAAACCCACGGAATGTGGCGCGCCACCTCCCCGTCGGCGAAGTTGTAGAACACCGCGTGCACCACCCCGGCCGGTGCCAGCCCCAGCGGCGCGGCCCGGCCCGCGAAGTATCCGTCCCAATAGTTGCGCATACCGAGGGCCAGGAACGTCTCGTTGGGCACCCGCGAAAAGGTGACGGCCGCGATCGGCTCGACGACTTCGAACATGCGGTGGACCTTGGCCCGTGGGTGCGGCATCGCTCGGTATCTCCTGTGGTCGTGACCGCGCCCTCGTGGGCGGCCTCTCACCCAAGCTACGAACAACGCGGCCCGGATCCGACAACCCCGGTCGACATCAACCCAACCAAGATCAGCATCATAGGTAGCCAAGGGACCCGCGGGTAGACGGCGTGCGCGCTGCGGGTGCCATTCCAGCGCAGTCGTCTGGCCGAGTACCCGATAGAACCCGGGCGCAAGCGGTGGTAAACCATCGCGGCGACCGGTGGGCGCGGTGGTGTGTCTGGCTCAGGCAGCCGACGTGGACCAGGACGTCGCGCCGCCCCGCGGCCGTGCCGTCAGGGCATGGTGGTGCCGACCGCGCGGCTTAGGCTGAAGTTACGTGAACTTGTTTGGAGGAACCCCGCCGGCGTTGCCCTTGGTGAACGCACGTCATGGGCCTGCCCTGACGTGCTCCCTGCCGCGGGCGCCGGTCGCGGCGCTGGGCGAGGTTGCTGCGGGTGGCCAAGGGGCCTGGGAACTGGTCGAGGCCCACACCCGCAGGACGGACCGGCGGCCCCGGGGCGGTGCCCCGGGCGGCGGGTCGCGGGGTCACCCGGGGGTCGCCGGTCTGTCCGGTCACGGTTCGACGCTGGCGTAGAACAGGTCGTTGTTGATGACCCGGTTGTCGCTGTAGAAGGCGCCCAGCAGGGCTCCGCCGGTGGAGTTGTGCGAAGCGATGATCATGCAGACGCTCCAGCCGAGCGAGCCGGTGGCGGTCTGCGACACCCCGCTGATCTGGCAGTACGGGAAGGTGCGGGCGGTGCCGCCGGCGAGGTAGTTGGCGAGTGCACCCTGGTAGGTGGACTTGAACGGGTACTCGTCGCATTCATACCCGGTCGGGCGCGGATACCCGCCCTGGTCCTGGCGCGGGCAGGCGATGCGGGTGTTGTCGGCCTGGATACTGGCGTCCGTCGTGCGGGACAGCGGGTTCGGGTACGCGCCGGGTAGCCCCGATGCCTGCGCGTCGCGGATGTGCTGGGCCTCCTGGCTGATCCGGGAGTCAGACAACCGGAACACCATGGTGGGCACGGGGTTGGCGAACACGCAACCCGCCGCGTTTCCGGGCAGCACGTTGTCGCAGCGTACCGGCGGCGCGGTGATGGTCAGCGGGTTGGAGTCCACGGCGTTGGGTTTCTTGAAGAGGTACGTGTTCGTCGTCGTACCGGTGGCCGTGCCTGACCCGAGGGTGGAGTTGACCGTGCCCTCGCCCGACGCGATGCCGGTCAGTACCGGCTGCTGGGGGAAGCTGGAGCCGGTCACCGTGCATGCGCCCAGACAGTTGAAGCTGCCACCGACCGTCATGCCGGCGACGTCGCCGCTGGCCGCGACCGCGCCGATCTGGACCTGGTGGTGCCAGGTCAGACTGTTCTTGGTGGTGTACGCATAGCTGACCTGACCGACGTCGACAAACCCGACCGTGACGTTCTGGCCCTCGATGGTCCGGACCACGAACACGCGGCCCAGGTCCACCCGGCACTCCTGGGTCCGGTCGGTGTAGTAATAGAACCAGCCGCCGCCGACCGGGATGGTGCCGCAGAAGGCCGGCAACACCTGGATCGCCGCCGGGGACACCGCCGCGCCGCGCAGCCTTGCGACGATGTCCGCAGCCGTGGCCGCGCCGGTCGGGGCCGGCTCGACACAGGTACCTTCACCCGGCCCGCCTGCCACCTGCTGCCGCAGTTGCGACCGCAGCTCGGCGCAGCCTCCCGACCTGCCCAGCACCGCGGCGCC
>DATEJJ010000198.1:0-4987 GCA_035278125.1 Rugosimonospora sp. | reverse complement strand
CCACCGCGACCGCCAGCCCCATCGGCCGGGTCAGCGCCGTGGCCAGCCCCACCACGCCCGCGGTCAGCCAGCGCTGCCGGTACGCGGCCAGCATGGTGCCGGCGGCCAGCGCGCAGAACGTCGCCTCGCTGTACCCCATGGACAGCACCACGGACATCGGCTGCGCGCAGAACAGCACCACCAGGGCGTAGCCGGCACGCGCCCCCAGCCGCGGCCCGGCCAGGTCGCGGCCGAGCAGGAACAGCAGCAGCGCCGCGGCGCCGCCGGCCACCCAGGAGATCCCGACGGCCGCCCAGCCGGCGTCCAGGCCGAGGGCGTGCACCGCCCGGATCAGCAGCGGGTACCCGGGGAAGAAGGCCAACCCGTTGCCCACCATCGCGCCGCTGTCGTCGTACGTGTACCCGTGCGGGTATCCCTCGACGGCGACCCGCACGAACCACGTGCCGTCCCACTCCAGCAGCCGGTCCTTGATGGACGGTCCGCCGCCCGGCGCCAGCCAGACGATGAAGCACAACTGCACCAGCCGGCTCAGCGCGTACAGGGCGAGCACCGCGCCGGCGGTACGCGCGAACGCCCGCCGTACCGGAGGCTGCCCGGTGTCCTGCTCGTGCTGCCCCTGCTCGGTGGGGATGGTGTCCATCGCGGTACCCGCGCGGTGTCAGTCGCCGGCCGGGCCGGCGCCGGACAGCTCGCGCCACGCCGCCGCGGCCGCCCGCTGCTCCGCCTCTTTCTTGCTGCGCCCGTCGGCGCCGCCGTACCGCTTCCCGGCCACCACCACCCACGCGGTGAACACCTTCGCGTGGTCCGGGCCGGTCTCCTCGACCCGGTACTCGGGCACGCCCAGCCCCAGCGAGGCGGTCAACTCCTGGAGGCTGGTCTTCCAGTCCAGGGCGGCGCCCCGCCCGGCCGCCTCGACCATCAGCGGGTCGAACAGCCGGCGGATCACCTTCGCCACGGAGTCCAGCCCGTGCTGCAGGTAGATGGCGCCGATCAGCGCCTCCAGCGTGTCCGCGAGGATGCTGGCCTTGTCCCGCCCGCCGGTGGTCTCCTCGCCCTTGCCCAGCAGCAGGTACGGGCCCAGCCCGAACGGGCCGAGGCCGCGCGCCACGTCGGCCAGGGCGCGCATGTTGACCACGCTGGCGCGCAGCTTGGCCAGCTGCCCCTCGGGCAGGTCAGGATGGGCGTGGTACAGCGCGGTGGTGATCACCACGCCCAGCACGGAGTCCCCGAGGAACTCCAGCCGCTCGTTCGTGGGCAGCCCGCCGTTCTCGTACGCGTACGAGCGGTGGGTCAGCGCGCGGTCGAGCAGGTCCGCATCGATGGCCACGCCGAAGGCCGCTTCGAGCAGCGTGACCGGCGGCCGGTTGTTACCGCCGCCGCTGGTGCCGCCACTCACGGCGCCACCCTGTCTCGGAACCGGCTGCCGGTGTCGGGCAGAGCGCCGTCAACCACGGCGGCGGGAGCGCCGTTCCCGCCGAGGAGGTCGACGGCGATCCGCGCGGCACCGGGCCGGTGGGATCGCGTCACTCCCGGTCCGGAGTCAGACCTCGAGGACCTGACGACCGTTGTACGTGCCGCATACCGAGCACGCCGCGTGCGGCAGCTTCGGCGACTTGCACTGCGGGCACGCGGTCGTGGCCACCCGGCTGGCCTTCCACTGGGCCCGCCGCGAGCGGGTGTTGCTGCGCGACATCCTGCGCTTGGGGACCGCCACGGTTACTCCTTCTCCTGGTGCTCGGTTGTCAACGTGCTCAGCGCCGCCCAGCGCGGGTCGAGCTGCGCGTGGCTGTGGTCAGCCGGCAACTCGTCCCGGGGTACCCCGCATTCGGGGCAGAGTCCCGGGCAGTCCTCGCGGCACAGCGGGTGGTTGGGCAGCGCCGGTACCACCGCGTCGCGCAGCGCCGGTTCCAGGTCGAGCAGGTCGCCCTGCAACCGGTGTACCTCGTCCTCCTCCGCCGTCTCGTCCGTGGCGCTGTCCGATCCTCGCGGGAAGCGCAGCTTCGCTGCCCTGTCCTCGTAGAGGTACAGCTCCTGGAGCGTGACGGTCAGCGAGTCGCCGACCGGGCGCAGGCAGCGCCCGCACTCCCCGGTGACCTCGGTTGTGACGGTACCGGAGACGAGCACGCCTTCGGTCACCGACTCGAGCCGCAGATCGAGGTGGAGGTCGGCGCCGGCCGGCACCGAGATCAGCGCCAGGCCCAGGTTGTCGGGTGCCGGTACCGTCCGCGTGACCGTACGCATGACACCCGGGCGCCGGGGCAGGTCTCTCGTGTCGAGGACCAGGGGCGCTCGGGGATCGAGCTGGCGAACTGGCGAATGGTTGGGCATCGTCAAACTCCGGGCCTGGAGAGGCCATCGAGAAAGGGTACCTGAGCAGTCCCGGCAACGTCGAATCGGTCCGGCGCCGGCCCTGCCTGGACCGAGGAGAGAGGGAGCGAAGCGACCGAACGACGAGGGAAGGCAGGGCGTCTGAGGCGCCGGACCCGCGCCCGCCTCTGGCGGGCACCAGCTAGAAGGGCAGGGGGCCGGCCTCCTGGTCCGGGACGAACGAGCCGATCTCGCGAAGCGCGTGCATCTTGTCCCGGCCCCGTTCGATCGAGGCGAGCGAGCGGGTGAGGAACTGCTCGAAGTTGGCCAGCGCGGTGTCCACGTAGTCGTCGACCTCCTCGCGCAGCCGCTGCGCCTCGGCCCGGGCCTCGGCCACGATCCGGGACGCCTCGTGCTCCGAGGAGACCGTGATCTCGTTGATCGAGACCAGCCGGCTGTGCTCGGCCTCGCCCTCCCGGATGATCCGCTCCGCCTCCTGCCGCCCGGCGTCCAGGATCTTGTCGCGCTCCTCCAGCAGGGCCGCCGACCGCCGCAGCTCCGTGGGCAGCTCCGAGCGCAGCTGGTCGAGCAGGCCGATCAGCTCACCCCGGTCGAGCATGCAGTTGCGGGACATGGGTACCGATCGCGCGTTCTCGGCCAGCGCGATGATCTCGTCGATACGGTCGATCGGGTCCACCGGCGATCTCCTGTCACCTCTGCGGAGGACCGGCCGCGAGCCGGCAAACCTGCATGTCAGGCGTACCGTGCGGCCGCATTAGGGCCCTGCTCCATGATGCGTCTTTTCGGCCCGGACGCACGCCGGTGGGGGTTTGCGAGTTTAGGTGTCCTGGTGCCGCAGGCGCTGCCCCAGGCGCTGGGCCACCACCTCGGGTACGTGCGCGGAGACGTCCCCGCCCCACTTGGCCACGTCCTTGATCAGGCTGGACGAGAGGAACGAGGTGAGCGGGCTGGTCGGCATGAACAGCGTCTCCACGCCGGCCAGGCCGAGGTTCATCTGGGCCATCTGTAGCTCGTAGTCGAAGTCGCTGACGGCGCGCAGGCCCTTGATCACGACCGGGGCGTCCTGGTCCCGGCAGAAGTCCACGAGCAGCCCCTGGAAGCCCTCGATCCGGACGTTGGCGTACTCCTTGGTGACCTCGCGGAGCATGTCCAGCCGCTCCTCGTGGGAGAACAGGCCGGACTTGGACTGGTTGACCAGCACGCCGACGATCACCTCGTCGTACAACCGGGAGGCCCGGTCGATGATATCGAGGTGCCCATTGGTGACCGGGTCGAACGAGCCCGGACAGACCGCGCGTCTCACGAGTGGCGACCGTACCAAAGCACCGTCTCCCCGTACCGGCGAGACCGGTCCGCCGTGATACCAGGCACCCAGGTCAGTTCGGGGGAGCGGGCGGAGCGCTCGACCACCACGACCGCGTCCGGGGCGAGCCAGCCGTGGCGTACCAGGCCGTCCTGCAGGGCGTCGATCTCGGCCTCGGGTACCGCGTAGGGCGGGTCAGCGAACACCACGTCGTACGGGCCGTCCACGGGTGGGCCGGTTGCCAGCGCCTGCGCCACCCGGGCCGTGGTGAGGATCACTCCGGACCCCGCCTCCAGTACGGCGATGTTGGCGCGGGCGGCCCGGACGGCACCCCGGTCCGACTCGACCAGCAGCACGTGGGCGGCACCCCGCGAGGCGGCTTCCAGCCCGACCGCGCCGGATCCGGCGTACAGGTCGGCGAAGCGCGCACCGGCCAGGTCCACCAGCGTCTCCAGGGTGCTGAACAGCGCCTCGCGTACCCGGTCAGAGGTGGGCCGCGTGTCCCGGCCGGCCGGGGCGGCCAGCCGGCGCCCGCCGTACCGGCCGGCAACGATGCGCGTCACGCGACGACGGTACGCGACCGGCAGGCGAAACGCCGATGAGTAACGATTTGGACACTGGCACCATTGGCCACACCTTTCACTTTCGGCACACCTGCCACATCGCTATCGTCAATGGCCGGGTCGGACACTTTTCCCCCGATCCGCGATGTGAGCGGGCGTCGACATACCGGGCCGGAGGTAGCGGCGTCTGCCCTGCTCCGAACACCCCTGCTGATCCCCCCACAGGAGTACGTGTGAAGCGCCCCTCGCCGACCTCCCGGCGCCTGCTGACCCTCGCCGCGACCGCGGCACTGGGCGTACTGGCCGCCCTAGCCATCTCCTCCCCCGCCAGTGCCCACCCGGCTACGGTCGCCGGATCCCCCGGCGGCTGCCAGCCACAATCCGGTAATTGGAAGGTGGCCTGGACGGTCACCAACGACTGGGGAACCGACGCGCAGATCACCGCCATCCAGGCGTCGTTCGGGTCCACCGTCACCAACCTCGACATCGGCACCATGGTCCGCGCCAACGGCGGCTCGGTGAGCGGTGTCCAGCTGGTCGACGGCTCCCGGCACGGCCCGAGTTCGGTGACCCTGACCGTCTCGTTCGTCTGGCCCAGGGACAACTGGAGGACGACCATCACCTCCGACCCGGTCTCGCTGGACCGTGGCAAGTGTGTCTGCGCGAGCCCGAGCCCGACCGTGAAGCCCAGCCCGAGCCCGCAGCGCAGCAGCCCGGCCGCCACGCCGCCCGCCAGCGCCACGCCCACGCCCGTCGCACCCCCGAGCCCGAGTGCGGGCGGCGGCTCCGGTGG
>DATEJJ010000197.1:0-14593 GCA_035278125.1 Rugosimonospora sp. | reverse complement strand
CGGCACCGGCACCGCAGGCGCCCCGGCCGGGGCCGAACCCGCCCGGCTACCCGAGCGCGGAGCCGCAGCAGCGGCGCCAGCTCGACTGGCTGGACGACTGAGTCACGCCTCTGTTGACGGCCGCCGGAAGACGTCCGGCGGCCGTCACGCTCTACCGCGCTTATTCGCCAGAATCCCCGGTGCCCTCGGCATCCGCCGCACCAGCCGCAGCCTCGGCAGTCCCGGACCCGGGGAGCGAGCCACCCGCATCCGCGACCAGCGTCTCGATGATCACCGCGGGAGCGCCACCGCCACCTCCGGAAGGCGGCGCGGTAGCCACGTCACCCGCGCCCGCCACATCGCCGAAGTACGCGGGCAGCGTGCCGGTGAAGGCGCGGCGCAGCTCGTCCAGCGGCACGCTGAACAGGCCCCGGATGTCCAGGACCCCGCTGCGCGCCTGTACCACGCCGATCGGTGCCCAGGGCAGCCCGTACTCCTCGACCAGCGCGGTGAACGCCTTCTCGTGCCCCCGGGGTACCGCGACCAGCGCCCGGCCGGCCGACTCCGCGAACAGCTGCACGAACGCGTCGGTACCCGCCGGTAGCGCGATCGTCGCGCCCACGTCGTACCGCAGGCACGCCTCGACCAGGGTCTGGGCCAGACCGCCGTCGGACAGGTCGTGCGCGGCGGACAGGTGGCCGCGCTCGGCGGCGGCCGCGATGAGCGTGGCGAGCAGCTTCTCCCGGGCCAGGTCCACCTTGGGCGGGTAGCCGCCCAGGTGCCCGTGCACCACCCAGGCCCACTCCGAGCCGGACAGCTCCGCGCGGGTCTCGCCCAGCAGGATCAGCGCGTCGCCCTCGTCGCGCAGGCCCATCGGTACCCGGTCGGCCACGTTCGCCAGCACGCCGAGCACCCCGACCACCGGGGTCGGGTTGATCGGTACCGCGCCCGTCTGGTTGTAGAAGCTCACGTTGCCGCCGGTCACCGGGATGCCCAGCTCGGCGCAGCCGTCGGCCAGCCCGCGTACCGCCTCGGCGAACTGCCACATCACCTGCGGATCCTCGGGCGAGCCGAAGTTCAGGCAGTTGGTGACGGCCACCGGGGTGGCGCCGGTGACGCCCACGTTGCGGTACGCCTCGGCCAGGGCCAGCTGCGCGCCGGCGTACGGGTCGAGGCGCGCGTACCGGCCGTTGCCGTCGACGGAGAGGGCGACGCCCAGGCCGCTCACCTCGTCGACCCGCAGCACCCCGGCGTCCTCCGGCTGGGCCAGCACGGTGTTGCCCAGCACGTACCGGTCGTACTGCTCGGTGACCCAGGACTTGTCGCACAGGTTCGGGCTGGCGACCATGCGCAGCAGGGTGTCCCGCAGCTCGGCCGGGCTGGACGGGCGGGGCAGCGTCTCGGCCCGGTCGGCCTGGAGCAGCGGCAGGTCGTTCGGGGCGCGCATGGGGCGCGCGTACACCGGGCCGTCGTCGGCGAGCGAACCCGGCGGTACGTCCACGATCACCTGGTCCCGCCACGTGATCACGAGCCGGCTGCCGCCGTCGCGCTCGGGCGCGGTGACCTCGCCGATGATCGTCGCGGAGACGCCCCAGCGCTCGGCCACCGCCAGCACGGTGCGCACCTTCTCCGGCGCGACGATCAGCAGCATCCGCTCCTGCGACTCGCTGGCCAGGATCTCGTGCGGCGCCATGGACGGTTCGCGCAGCGGTACCGCATCGAGGCTGATCTTCATGCCGGTACCGGCGGCGGCGGCGGTCTCGCTCAGCGCGCAGCTCAGCCCGGCGCCGCCCAGGTCCTGGATGCCCACCACCAGGTCGGCGGCGTAGATCTCCAGGCACGCCTCGATCAGCAGCTTCTCGGTGAACGGGTCGCCCACCTGCACGCTGGGCCGGCGCGCCTGGGATTCGGCGTCGAAGGTGGCGCTGGCCAGCACGGACACCCCGCCGATGCCGTCCCGCCCGGTCTTCGCGCCGAGCAGTACCACCGCGTTGCCGGGCCCGGCCGCCGCCTTGTGCTGCAGCCGGTACGCGGACATCACGCCGATGCACAGCGCGTTGAGCAGCGGGTTGCCCTGGTAACAGGGGTCGAAGACCACCTCGCCGCCGATGTTGGGCAGGCCGAGGCAGTTGCCGTACCCGCCGACGCCAGCCACGATCCCGGTCAGTACCCGCGCGGTGTCCGGGTGGTCGATCGCGCCGAAGCGCAGCGGATCCATCACCGCGACCGGGCGCGCGCCCATCGCCAGGATGTCCCGCACGATGCCGCCCACGCCGGTCGCGGCGCCCTGGTACGGCTCGACGAAGCTGGGGTGGTTGTGCGACTCGATCTTGAAAGTCACCGCGAGGTGGTCCGAGATCTTCACCACACCCGCGTTGGCGCCCATCCCGGCCAGCAGCCGGTCGGACGGCGGTGCCTTGTCGGCGAACTGGCGCAGGTGCACCTTGCTGGACTTGTAGGAGCAGTGCTCGCTCCACATCACCGCGTACATCGCCAGCTCGGACTGGGTGGGGCGGCGCCCGAGCAGCTTGCAGATCTTGTCGTACTCGTCGTCCCGCAGCCCCAACTCCTGGTACGGCTGCTCCTGGTCACCGGTGCGCGCGGCGCGCTCGACGGTGTCCGTACCCTCATCTGATCGTGGGCCGCCTGCCCGCGCGGGTGACTGCGGCGCGGCCGGGACCGGCCCGGACGCCGGCGCCGCCGGATATTCGTTCACGATGGGCTGCTCGGTCGTGGTCACTTCGCCACCGCCTCGGTCCCGGCCCGGGTGATCACCGAGGAGAAGAACCCGAGCCCGTCGATGGATGGCCCGGTCAGCGTGTCCACCGCGTGCTCCGGGTGCGGCATGATCCCTACCACGTTCCCGGCCGCGTTGCGGATGGCGGCGATGTCACGCTGCGAGCCGTTGGGGTTGCCGCCGAGATACCGGGCGACCACGTGGCCCTCGGCCTCCAGCGCGTCGAGCGTGTGCTGGTCGGCGACGTACCGGCCTTCGCCGTTCTTGACCGGGATGATCAACTCCTGCCCCTCGGTGAAGCCGGCGGTCCACGGCGAGGTGGTGGAGACCAGGCGCAGCCGCTGGTCGCGGTTGCGGAAGTGCAGGTGCCCGTTACGGGCCAGGGCGCCGGGCAGCAGGTGGGCCTCGCAGAGGATCTGGAACCCGTTGCAGATGCCGAGTACCGGCAGGCCGCCGCGGGCCGCGTCGATGATCGACTCCATCACCGGGGCGAACCTCGCGATGGCGCCGCAGCGCAGGTAGTCGCCGTAGGAGAAGCCACCCGGCAGGATCACCGCATCGACCTGGTGCAGGGCCGGGTCCGCGTGCCAGAGCGTGACGGCGGTACCGCCGGCCAGGCGCACGGCGCGGCGGGCGTCGCCGTCGTCCAGCGAGCCCGGAAAGGTGACGACGCCTACCCGCACGCCGGAGCCAGGTCCTTGCGCGGCTGCGGGCTGCGCCCAGGCGTTCTGAGCCTCAGGGTTCGCCCGGTCACGTTCGCTCACGCTTTCCCATCCTCGACGCGCACGGTGAAGTCCTCGATCACCGGGTTGGCGAGCAGGCGGTCCGCGATCTCCCGGGCCCGGTCCAGGTCCGGGCTGCCGGCGAACTCGATCTCGATCCGTTTGCCGATACGCACCGATGCGATCCCGTCGACCCCCAACCGCGGCAATGCGTTGGCGACCGCCTGGCCCTGCGGGTCCAGGATTTCCGGCTTGAGCATGACGTCGACCACGACGCGAGCCACGGGGTACTCCTGACTCATCGATCCAGCCTTGTTTGGCGCGCCCAGCCTACCCGCCCCGACCTGCGGACAGATCACGGCCCATCACCCGGACGGGTCCATTCTCGTCCGATGTGTGCCTGGTTGCGCGTCATGCGCTCAACAAGGTGACGACGGCGAGTGCCAGGCATACGCCGGCGCCCACATACTGGACCAGGCTCAGGCTGACGTAGCGCAGCAGGATCCGTCCGAGCAGCACCGCCGCGCCCGCGACCAGGGCCAGCCCGGTCCAGGAGCCGGCGAACACGGCCACCGGATGGCCGCCCCGGGCGACCAGGCCCACGGTCAGCAGTTGGGACAGATCACCCCACTCCGAGGCGAAGAGCACGAGGAAGCTGGCCACCGCCGCACTGCGCCCGGTCCGCGCCTGGCCGCTCACCTTCTCCTGGTACTCCTCCTCCTGTGCCAGTTCGGCGACGGGTGCCCGGCGCGCGGAGCGGACCAGCAGGGCGGCACCGACCGCGAACAGCGCGGCCGCGACGTAGTGCACCGGCCGGGCCGGCAGCAGCGTGATCAGCCGCCCGGCGGTGACGGCGACCAGCGACTGCACGCCGAACGCGAGCGCCACGCCGATCCAGACCGGCCACGGCGGGTACCGGGTGGCCAGCACCAGGGTGGCCACGAACGTCTTGTCCGGCAGCTCCACAGGTACCACCAGCACCAGCGCGGTCACGGCCGCGAGCAGGAAGTCCATGACGCCCTTCGGCTCGTCCTTCGATGGTGTGCGAGTATCGGCACTCGTGGAGCTGCTGCACTCGGGCAAGGTGCGTGACGTGTACGCCGACGGGGACGACCTGGTGCTGGTCGCCTCGGACCGGATCTCCGTCTACGACGTGGTGCTGCCCACGCCGGTACCGGACAAGGGCCGGATCCTCACCGCGCTGTCGCTGTGGTGGTTCGGGCGGCTGGCGGACGTGGTGCCGAACCACGTGCTGCCGGGTACCGAGGTGCCGGCCGAGTTCGCGGGTCGCGCGATGCGCTGCCGGCGCCTGCGGATGGTACCCGTCGAGTGCGTGGCACGCGGGTACCTCACCGGTGGCGGCCTGGCCGAGTACCGCGCGACCGGCGCGGTGTGCGGGGTACCGCTGCCCGACGGGCTCGTGGACGGCTCCCGCCTACCCGAGCCGATCTTCACGCCGACCACCAAGGCACCCGTCGGTACGCACGACGAGCCGCTCACGTTCGCCGAGGTGACCGGCCTGGTCGGGGCGGAGACGGCGGACCGGCTGCGGGAGATCACCCTCTCGGTGTACCAGCGGGGCGCGGCGCTTGCCGGGGAACGCGGCATCATCATCGCGGACACCAAGATCGAACTTGGCTGGGCGGCGGACGGGTCGCTGGTCCTGGCCGACGAGCTGCTGACCCCGGACTCGTCCCGGTTCTGGCCGGCGGACGGCTGGCAGCCGGGCCGCGCCCAGCCCTCCTATGACAAGCAGTTCGTGCGCGACTGGGCGGTCGGTACCGGTTGGGACAAGAAACCCCCCGCACCCGCCGTCCCCGACGACGTCCTCGCCGCCACCCGGGCCCGCTACATCGAGGTCTACGAACGCCTGACCGCCACCACCTGGGCCGGCTAGAGGATCGGGGCGGGAGCGTAGGCCGCGGCTTCGGGGTGCTTGGCCACCACCGCGGCGACCGCGTCCACCACGGCGGCCACCTGGGCGGGGGCGGCACCGGCGAAGCTGGCCGGGTCCGCGACCAGCGCGCCGATCTCCGGTCGGGTCAGGCCCAGCCTCGGGTCGGCGGCGAGCCGGTCGAACAGGTCGTTGCCGGCCGCGCCCTGCTCCCGCATGGCCAGCGCCACCGCCACCGCGTGCTCCTTGATCGCCTCGTGCGCCGCCTCCCGGCCCACCCCGCGCCGTACCGCCGCCACCAGGATCTTCGTCGTGGCGAGGAACGGCAGGTACCGGTCCAGCTCGCGGGCGATCACCGCCGGGTACGCGCCGAACTCGTCGAGCACCGTGAGCAGCGTCTGGAACAGCCCGTCCAGCGCGAAGAACGCGTCGGGCAGGGCCACCCGGCGCACCACCGAGCAGGACACGTCGCCCTCGTTCCACTGGTCGCCGGCCAGCTCGCCGACCATCGACAGGGACCCGCGCACCACCACGGCCAGCCCGTTGATCCGCTCGCAGGAGCGGGTGTTCATCTTGTGCGGCATCGCGCTGGAGCCCACCTGACCGGGGCGGAAGCCCTCGGTGACCAGCTCCTGTCCGGCCATCAGCCGGATCGTCGTGGCCAGCGAGGACGGCCCGGCCGCCGCCTGGGCCAGCGCGGCGACCACGTCCAGGTCGAGCGAGCGCGGGTACACCTGGCCGACGCTGGTGAGTACCCGCTGGAAGCCCAGGTGGGTCGCGACCGCGGTCTCCAGGGCGGCCACCCGCTCCGGCTCGCCCAGCAGGTCCAGCTGGTCGGCGGCGGTACCGACCGGGCCCTTGATGCCGCGCAGCGGGTACCGGGCGATCAGCTCGTCCAGCCGCTCGTACGCGATGAGCAGTTCCTCGGCGGCGGAGGCGAAGCGCTTGCCCAGGGTGGTGGCCTGCGCAGGTACGTTGTGCGACCGGCCCACCATCACGGTGTCCTGGTACTCGACCGCGCGGCGGGCCAGCCGGGCGAGTGCGGCGACGAGACGCTCCCGGATCAGCCGCAGCGAGTCCCGGACCTGCAGCTGCTCCACGTTCTCGGTGAGGTCGCGGGAGGTCATCCCCTGGTGGATGTGCTCGTACCCGGCGAGCGCGGAGAACTCCTCGATGCGCGCCTTCACGTCGTGCCGGGTGACCCGCTCCCGGGCCGCGATCGAGGCCAGGTCGACCCGGTCCAGCACCCGCTCGTACGCCGCGACCGCCTCGGCAGGTACGGCCACACCGAGGTCGCGCTGGGCGCGCAGCACCGCGAGCCAGAGCCGGCGCTCGGCCCGCACCTTCTCCTCGGGCGACCAGAGCTGGACGAGTTCGGCGGAGGCGTACCGGGCGGCGAGAACGTTGGGGATCACCGCTCCAGGATAAGGACCGCCCCCTGCCCACCCGCCGCGCAGATGGAGATGAGCCCGCGACCCGAGCCCCGGTCGGCCAGCAGCTTCGCGAGGGTGGCCACGATCCGGCCGCCGGTCGCCGCGAACGGGTGCCCGGTGGCCAGCGACGAGCCGTTGACGTTCAGCCGGGTACGGTCCAGCGCGCCGACCGGGCCGGGCAGGCCCAGCCGCTCCTTGCAGAACTCCACGTCCTGCCACGCCTTGAGGGTGGCCAGCACCTGCGAGGCGAACGCCTCGTGGATCTCGTAGAGGTCGAAGTCGCCGAACCCGACGCCGGCCGCCTCCAGTACCCGGGGCAGCGCGTACGCCGGCGCCATCAGCAGCCCCTCGTCGCCGTGCACGAAGTCCACCGCGGCGGTCCGCGCCTCGCCCACGTAGGCCAGTACCGGCAGCCGGTGCGCGGCGGCCCACTCCTCGGTGGCCAGCAGCACCGTTGACGCACCGTCCGTGAGCGGCGTGGAGTTGCCCGCCGTCATCGTGTCGCCATAGACTGCCTTCAATGACGCCAGCTTCTCCATGCTCGTGTCCGCGCGCAGGTTCTGGTCGCGGGACAGCCCCAGGTAGGGGGTGACCAGATCGTCGAAGAAGCCCCGCTCGTACGCGGCGGCGAGGTGCTGGTGCGAGGCGAGCGTCAGCTCGTCCTGCTCTTCCCGCTCGATGCCCCACTGGCTCGCCGTGATCGCGGCGTGCTCGCCCATGGACAGCCCGGTACGCGGCTCCGCGTTGCGCGGGATCTCCGGCTTGACGAAGCCGGTCGGGCGCAGCTTGCCCGCGGCACGTACCCGCGCGCCCAGCGACCGGGCCCGGTTCAGCTCCAGCAGGGCCAGCCGGGTGCGCTCGTTGAGGGCCAGCGGCGCATCGCTGGTGGTGTCCACGCCGCCCGCGATGCCCACCTCGATCTGCCCCAAAGCGATCTTGTTGGCCACCAGGATGACCGCCTCCAGCCCGGTGACGCACGCCTGGGCGAGGTCGAACGCGGGCGTACGCGGATCCAACCGCGAGCCCAGTACGCACTCCCGGGTCAGGTTGAAGTCGCGGCTGTGCTTGAGCACGGCACCGGCGGCCACCTCGCCCACCTGCTCGCCGGCCAACCCGAACCGCGCCACCAGCCCGTCGAGCGCGGCGGTGAGCATGTCCTGATTGGACGCGGTCGCGTACGGACCGTTGGACCGGGCGAAGGGGATGCGGTTGCCACCCAGGATGGCGACCCGGCGTACCTCCGAGACCATGACGACCTCCGTTGATGGACGGTTGCGCTTAACTTACTCGCGAGTAGGCTTACGCGCGAGAGGCTGGGGAGGGGACGGGAAGCGTGGCAGACAGGTATGCGAGTTTCGCGGCGTCGGGTCTCGGACGCGGATTGATCAAACGGCTCGGCCTGCCCGATCCGCCACGGCTGGCCCGGTTCCGGCCCGGCCAGCCGCTGGTACCGGGGCCGGTGCTGGTCGGCGGGCAGGGCCGGCTGGCCACGCCGCTGGCCAAGGTGCTGGAGTCGGTCGGCGTGGAGCAGCGCGACCCGGCCGCCCGTACCTCCGGACCGAATCCGGTGCCGCCACCCAACGCCGCGCTGCTGTTCGATGCGACGGGAATCACAGACTCGACCAAGCTGCGCGGGATCTACGACTTCTTCCACCCGTACGCGCGGGCGCTGTACCCGTCGGGCCGGGTGATCGTGCTGGGCACCGCGCCGGAGCACGCCGGCGACGCGCGCGAGGCCACCGCGCAGCGCGCCCTCGAAGGCTTCGTGCGCTCGGTCGGCAAGGAGTTCGGCCGGGGTACCACGGCGCAGCTCGCCTACGTGGCGCCCGGTGCCGAGGACGCGATCGAGTCCACCCTGCGCTTCCTGCTGTCCCCCAAGTCCGCGTACGTGTCGGGCCAGGTGATCCGGATCGGCCCGGCCTCGGTCACGCCGCCGGCCAGTTGGGAGACCCCGCTGGCGAACAAGGTGGCGCTCGTCACGGGCGCGGCGCGCGGCATCGGCGCGGCCATCGCGCGGGTACTGACCCGGGACGGCGCGCACGTGGTCTGCCTCGACGTACCGGCCGCCGGCGACGCACTGTCCACAGTGGCCAATGAACTCTCCGGTACCGCGTTCCAGCTGGACCTGACCGCCGCCGAAGCGCCCGAGCGGCTGGCCGAGCACCTGCAGGCCCGGCACGGCGCCATCGACATCGTGGTACACAACGCCGGCATCACCCGGGACCGCACGCTGGCCCGGATGTCGCAGGCCGAATGGGACAGCGTGCTCGACGTGAACCTGTCCAGCCAGGAGCGGATCAACGACACGCTGCTCGGCCAGGGCATCATCCGGGAGGGCGGCCGGCTGCTGGGGGTTGCCTCCATCGCCGGCATCGCGGGCAACCGGGGCCAGACCAACTACGCGACCTCGAAGGCGGGCGTGGTCGGGCTGGTCCAGTCGATGGCGCCCGACCTCGCCGCGCGCGGGGTCACCATCAACGCGGTGGCGCCCGGCTTCATCGAGACCGCGATGACCGCGAAGATGCCGCTGCTGCTGCGCGAGGCGGGGCGCCGCATGAACAGCATGTCCCAGGGCGGGCTGCCGGTCGACGTGGCCGAGGCGGTCGCGTTCTTCGCCAACCCGGCCTCGTCCGGCGTGACCGGCAACGTGCTGCGCGTCTGCGGCCAGTCGTTGCTGGGAGCCTGACCGCATGGGTGGGGTGGTCGAGTTCGAGGCGCCGCCGTCGGGCGGGGGCGTGTACCGGCGGGCGGCGCTCGGCATGCTGGCCCGCCGGGCGGCGACCGGGTTGCCGGACACGACGCTGGTGCTGCGCGAGGTCACCGTGGACCGCGAGCACCTGGGCGGGTACAACCGGGTGTGCGGGTACCCGCTGTCCGATGTGCTGCCCGCCACGTACCCGCACGTGCTCGCGTTCGGCCTGTCCATGCGGCTGATGTCCGGCGACGACTTCCCGTTCCCAGTGGTCGGGCTGGTGCACGTGGCCAACCAGATCGAGGTGCTGCGCCCGATCGGCGCCGACGAGCGCCTGGAGTTCGCGGTACGCGCGGTGGACCTGCGCGAGCACGAGCGCGGCCGGCAGTTCGACGTACGGGCCACCGCGTGCGTGGGCGACGAGGTGGTGTGGCGGGGCGTCTCCACGTACCTGCGCCGGGAGAAGGGCTCGACCAGGTCCGGTACGCCGTCCGAGCGGCCCGAACCGCCCCGGGCCACCGCGCTGTGGCGGGTACCCCGGGACATCGGCAAGCAGTACGCCCAGGTCTCCGGCGACCGCAACCCGATACACACCTCCCGGTTGGGCGCCCGGCTGTTCGGCTTCCCCCGCCCGATCGCGCACGGCATGTGGAGCAAGGCGCGCTGCGTCGCGGCGCTGGCCGGGCGGCTGGGCGACCGGTACCGGGTCGAGGTGGCGTTCAAGCTGCCGATCCTGCTGCCCGCCACGGTCCACTACTCCGGCCTGGCGGACGGCGACGGCTGGTCGATCGCGTTGCACGACGCCAACTCCGGCCGCCCGCACCTGACCGGTTCGGTCAGCCTGCTGAGCCCGTAGCGGTACGCGACCGCCAGGTGGCTCCGCGCAGCAGCTCGCCGGCACCGAGCCAGACGAAGTTCATCAGCCGGTTCGCGGTCTCGTCCGAGGACTCCTCGGCGTGGTCGACCACCCAGTCGGCCAGCGACTCGCCCGCCCCGACCAGCGCGTACGCCATCGAGGTCACGTCCTCCGTCCGGTACCGCCGGCCGCCGGCCGCGATCACCCGGGCGAGCAGGCTGGCCACCACGTCGACCATCCGGGTACGCATCTGGGTCACCTCGGCGGCGAAGGGCTCCTGGCCGCGCGCCTGCCGGTACAGCACGCTCCACGCCTCCCGGTGCGCCGCGACGAACGCGAAGAACGCGCGCAGCCCGCGCCAGAGCTGCTCGTCCGGCGGCAGGTCCGGCCCGACCGCGTTGATCAGCGCCTCCATCAGCCGGGTACCTTCCCGGTGTACGCACGCCACGAACAGCTCTTCCTTGCTGCCGAAGTACGCGTACACCATGGGTTTGGAAATTCCGGCGCGGGCCGCGATGTGGTCCATGGATGCATGATGGAAGCCATACTCGGAGAAGACGCCGACCGCGGAGTCCAGCATCTGCTGCTCCCGGACGGCGCGCGGCAGGCGCTTGGGCGATGGCGGGCGGACAGCGGCGGGCACAGCTGGCTCTGACGGCACCTTGCCATCATACCTACTCGCGCGTAAGGTTACTTGCGAGTAGCTTATTGCCATGCCATATCTCCTGGAGGAACTGTGGCCGACTTCGATCTCCCCGATTTCGCGTCGGTGGACCCCAAGCAATTCGCCCAACTAGTGAAGAACACCCCGGACGCGCAGATCAAGGAGATCATGCGCAGCGAGCAGCGCGGCAAGATCCTCGACGAGATCTTCAACCGCATGCCGACGCTGTTCCGCCCGGACCGGGCCGGCTCCACCAACGCCGTGATCCACTGGAACGTGGGCGACCGGCCGGACGGCGGCGTCGACACCTACGAGCTGGTCATCGAGAACGGCACCTGCACCCTCTCGCCGTCCCCCGAGCGCGACGCGAAGCTCTCGCTGACCCTCGGCGCGCTCGAGTTCCTCAAGGTGGTGACCGGTACCGGCAACCCGGTGATGATGTTCATGACCGGCAAGCTGAAGGCCAAGGGCGACCTGGGCCTCGCCGCCAACATCGCCAACCTCTTCGACATCCCGAAGGCGTAGCCATGCCCGAGTTCTCGCTCGACCTGAGTGAGGAACAGCGCGACCTGCGCGACTGGGTGCACGGCTTCGCCGCCGAGGTCGTGCGCCCGGCCGCCGCCGAGTGGGACGCCCGGGAGGAGACCCCCTGGCCGCTCATCCAGGAGGCCGCCAAGATCGGGCTGTACGGCTTCGAGTTCCTCGCCAACTGCTGGTCCGACCCGACCGGCCTGTCCCTCTGCCTGGCCAACGAGGAGCTGTTCTGGGGTGACGCCGGCATCGGCCTGGCCCTGTTCGGCACCAGCCTCGCGGTGGCCGCGATCTACGGCTCCGGTACGCCGGACCAGCTGCTCGAATGGGTACCGCCGTGCTTCGGCGACGCCGACGACCCGGCGGTGGCCGCGTTCTGCACCACCGAGCCGGAGGCCGGCTCCGACGTCTCCTCGATGCGCACCCGCGCCCGGTACGACGAGGCCACCGACGAGTGGATCCTGTCCGGGCAGAAGGCGTACGCCACCAACGGCGGGATCGCGAAGATCCACGTGGTGACCGCCTCGGTCGACCCGCAGCTCGGTGCGCGCGGGCAGGCCGCGTTCGTGGTACCGCCCGGCACCGCCGGGCTGCAGGGCACCAAGAAGCTCCGCAAGCTGGGGCTGCGCGCCTCGCACACGGCCGACGTGTTCCTGGACGAGGTGCGGGTACCCGGGCGCTGCCTGCTGGGTGGCAAGGAGGCGCTGGACGAGCGGCTGGCCCGGGCGCGCTCCGGCGAGCGGGCGGCCGGGCAGGCGGCGATGCGGACGTTCGAGCTGTCCCGGCCGGCGGTCGGCGCGCAGGCGCTGGGCGTCGCGCGGGCGGCGTACGAGTACGCGCTGGACTACGCGAAGAACCGGGTACAGTTCGGCCGGCCGATCGTGGAGAACCAGGCGATCGCGTTCGCCCTGGCCGACATGCGCATGGAGATCGACGCCGCGCGCCTGCTGGTCTGGCGGGCCGCCTGGATGGGCCGCAACAACCGGCCGTTCGACGCGGGCGAGGGCTCGATGTCCAAGCTCAAGGCCGGTGAGGTGGCGGTCGCGGTGACCGAGAAGGCGCTACAGGTTTTGGGTGGCGCCGGCTTCCTGCGGGAGCACCCGGTCGAGCGGTGGTACCGGGATGCAAAGATATATACGATCTTCGAGGGCACTTCCGAGATCCAGCGGCTGGTGATCTCACGGTCCATCTCGGGCGTATATATACGGTGAGGCGGGTCTTCGCCCGGTGTTGCCCAGCACCGGGCGGTGGGCAGGGGCGCGCCAGGTTTGTTGAGGTCATCTGTGGACATTCCGTTCGTGATCGCAACCCTGATGCGCCGGGGAATGCTCACTCCCGGCCGCCCGGTGCACGTGATCCGGCAGCTCGACGAGCTACGGCGGTGGGGCTACGGGGTCGGCGGCGAGCTACGCGCCTCCGCCGCCCGCAGCCCGCACCGGACCGCCGTCATCGACGAATCCGGCAGCTACACCTACGCGCAGCTCCTCGATCGCGCCGAGCGGCTGGCCGCCGGGCTGCGCGGGGAGCTGCGCATCGGCATCGACCAGAGCACCCACGCCGACCGGGTCGGGCTGCTCTGCCGCAACCACGCCGGCCTGATCGTCGCCCTCGCCGCGACCAGCATGCTCGGCGTGGACGCGGTGCTGGCCAACACCGGCCTGTCCCCGGCCCAGCTGTCCGTGGTGGCGGCCGAGCAGAACTTACAGGTGCTGATCCACGACACCGAGTTCCGCGAGCACGCCGCGCTGCTGCCGCGGTACATCGACCGGGTGGACGAGTACCGGGTGGACGCCATGGTCGCCCACGCGCCGCCGCGCCAGGTCCGGCCGCCGGCCCGCGAGGGGCGGCCGATCATGCTGACCTCCGGCACCACGGGCACGCCCAAGGGCGCCCGCCGGCCCAATCCGGGCGGTCTCGGCCCGCTGGCCAGCATCATCTCCCGCATCCCGCTCTGCGCGGGCGAGCGGGCGCTGATCGCCGCGCCGATCTTCCACACCTGGGGGTACGCGGCGCTGCAGATGATCCTCGCCTTGCGGGGAACGGTGGTGCTCCAGCGCCGGTTCGACCCGCGCGCCACCCAGGCGGCCCTGGCCGAGCACGACTGCAGCGCGCTGTTCGCGGTACCGGTGATGGTGCAGCGGCTGCTGGAGGCGCCGACCGCGGTACGGGCACGGCGGCTGCGTACCGTCGCGGTCAGCGGTTCGGCGCTGCCGGGCGGGCTGGCCACCAGGTTCATGGACGCGTTCGGCGACGTGCTCTACAACCTGTACGGGTCGACCGAGGCGTCCTGGGCCAGCATCGCCACCCCGGCCGAACTGCGCCGCGCACCGAGCACCGCCGGCCGCCCGCCGCACGGTACCCGGGTCGCGATCCTCGGGGACGACGGGAAGCCGGTACCGCCGGGCCGGCCGGGGACCATCTACGTGGCCAACGACATGCTCTTCGAGGGGTACACCAACGGGACGCGCAGTGCCACGCAGGGCGAGCTGATGTCCACCGGCGACCTCGGGCACATCGACCCGGAGGGCCTGCTCTTCGTGGACGGCCGGCAGGACGACATGATCATTTCCGGTGGCGAGAACGTGTTCCCGTCCGAAGTGGAGGATCTGATCGCCGGGCTGCCGCAGGTGCTGGAGGTGGCCGTGGTGGGCGTACCGGACCTGGAGTTCGGGCAGCGGCTCGCCGCGTGGATCGTGCTGCGCCGGGGCGAACGGCTGGACGCGGAGGCGGTACGCGAGTACGTGCGGCGCAACCTGGCCCGCTTCTCGGTACCGCGGGACGTGCGGTTCCTGGACGCCCTGCCGCGCAATGCGACCGGGAAGGTGGTACCCCGCCTGCTGCCCTGGTGACGCCTACGCGGAGGCCGCGCGCAGCGCGATGTCCCGGCGGTACTGGCCGCCGTCCAGGCTCACCCCGGCGAGCAGCCGGTACGCGGCGTCCCGGGCGCCGGTCAGGGTGGGGCCGGTCGCGGTGGCGCACAGCACCCGGCCACCCGCCGATACCAGCGCACCGTCCTCCCGGACCCGGGTACCCGCGTGCAGGATGCCCGGGCTGGCCACGCCGGTGATCACGTCGCCGGTACGCG
>DATEJJ010000196.1:0-4670 GCA_035278125.1 Rugosimonospora sp. | reverse complement strand
GCGGCGCCGTCCTCGCCCGGCTGCGGGAGACCGGCGCGCTGCTGGGCAGCCGGCAGACCCGGCAGGCCGTGGGCGTGCACGAGCGCTGCCTGACCCCGGTGGAGTTCCAGATCCGTCCACAGTGGTTCATCGCGGTGCGCGACCGGCGGGACCGGCTGCGCGCCCGCGCCGACGAACTGGAGTGGATCCCGCCGTTCATGAAGCGGCGGCTGGAGGACTGGATCGACGGGCTGCGCTGGGACTGGAACATCACCCGGCAGCGCCACTACGGCGTGCCGTTCCCGGTGTGGTTCTGCCGTGGCTGCGACCGGCCGGTGCTGGCGGGCCTGGACCGGCTACCGGTGGACCCGCTGTCCGACCCGCCGCCGGTGACCGCCTGCCCGGACTGCGGCAGCGGAGACTTCGCCGGCGACCCGGACGTGATGGACACCTGGATGACCTCCTCCCTGTCCCCGCAGATCAACGACGGCTGGGCCCTGCACGGCCTGCGCCCCGATCCGGCGGTGGCGCCGATGAGCCTGCGGGTGCAGGCGTTCGAGATCATCCGGACCTGGCTGTTCTACAGCCTGGTGCAGGCCGACTACCACTTCGGCCGCATCCCCTGGCGCGCCGCGATGATCTCCGGCTGGGGCCTCAACGAGCAGGGCAGGAAGATCTCCAAGCGGGACCTGGACCAGACGGAGGGCGCGTACAACCGGTACGTGCCCGACGACGTGATCGACCGGTACGGCGCGGACGCGCTGCGGCTGTGGGCCACCCGGGCGCGGGTGGGCGCCGACCTGCGGTACACCGAGAAGGACGTGCGGGTGGGCCGCAAGTTCGCGGTGAAGCTGTGGAACGTGGCCCGCTTCATCGAGCTGAACAGCACCGGCTTCGACCCGTCCGGCGAGCCGCCGCCGGCCGCCGCGCGTACCCCGGTGGACCGGTGGCTGCTGTCCCACCTCGCGAACACGGTGGCCGAGGTGACCGCCGCGTTCGACGGGTACGACGTGACCCAGGCGTACGCCGCCGCGTCCCGGTTCTTCTGGTCCACGTACTGCGACCGGTACATCGAGATGGTGAAGGAGCGGTTCCTGGTGCCCGAGGCGCACCCGGACTCCGACCGGGACAGTGCACAGTGGACGCTGTGGCAGTCGTTCCGGGTACTGCTCGGGCTGTTCGCTCCGTTCGCGCCGTTCGTCACCGAGCACCTGTACCAGCGCCGGTACGCCCCCGCTGAGCGTGCGGTCAGCCTGCACCTGACCCGCTGGCCCGGGGTGGACCGGGACTGGCTGGCCGGGGAGCGGGACGCGATCGACCAGATGACGACCGTACTGGACGCGGTGCGCACCCTGCGCGGGCACCACCAGCTCGGCAACTCCGCCCGGGTGCGGCGGCTCATCCTGGACCCGGGTACCGGCACCGCCCGGGCGCTGGCCGAGGCGATCGCCGAGCCGCTGCGCTCCGCCGCCCGCGCGCACCGCGTGGTGTACGGCAGCGCGGCTCACCCGAGCGGGGTACCCGATCTGGGGGTGGACATCGCCGTGTAGCGCGGCGGCACAGATTTCCGGCGGGGCGCAGGGTTCAGCGCGCGGGGCGCGGGTAGCGGCGCGGTGACTTTCCAACGCAGTCGCTCAGGAGGCAGCATGCCACTTAACGGCCCGAACGAACTGTTCGTCTACGAACTGTCCGCCATCTACGACGGGGAGAAGAAGATCGCGGACATCCTGGACCAGGCGTCCGGGCAGGTGACCGACGACCGCCTGGCCGGGATGCTGCGCGCCCACCTGGACGAGACCCGGGCGCAGGTGAGCAACCTGGAGCAGTGCTTCGACCTGCTCGCCGAGACGCCCTGGCAGGTCAGCTGCGGCGCGATCGACGGTATCCGCAAGGAGTACGAGGACATCAGCGCGGAGGGTCCGGCGCCCGAAGTCCTCACCATGTTCCTGCTCGGCAGCGCGATGAAGGTGGAGCACTACGAGATCGCGGCGTACCGCGAGCTGGTCGACAAGGCGCTGCTGATGGGCGAGGCGGAGTGCGCGCTGCTGCTGCACACCAACCTGGTGCAGGAGGAGGAGACCGCGACCAAGCTGGAGCGGCTCAACCACGACATGAGCGAACGGGTCCTCGCCGAGGCGTGAGCCGGCGCCGCTACGGCGGCAGATGATCCTACGGGCGGCAGAGGATCTCGCCGTGCAGGATGGCGAACCAGCCGTCCTCCGCCCGGCCCCAGACGCGCCAGCCCTCCGCCAGGCGCGCCAGGTCGGCACGGGAGGCGTAACCACCCGCCACCGCGTGGTCCGCCACGCGCGACGCGACGATCCGCTCGCTCCACACGCCGCTCCACCACTCCCGCTCCGCCGGCGTGGCGAAGCACCAGGACGAGGTGGAGCACTCGACGGCGGCGAAGCCGGCCGCGTGCGCCCAGGCCAGCAGCCGGCGCCCCGCATCCGGCTCGCCGCCGTTGCCGCGCGCCACCCGCCGGTACAGGTCCAGCCAGGTGGCCAGCTCGGGCAGCTCCGGGTACCAGGCCATCACGGCGTAGTCGGCGTCCCGGGCGGCGACCACCCCGCCGGGCCGGCACACCCGGCGCATCTCGCGCAGCGCACCCACCGGGTCGGCCACGTGCTGCAGCACCTGGTGCGCGTGTACCACGTCGAACGCGCCGTCGGGGAGGTCCAGCGCGTGCACGTCGCCGACCGCGAAATCCACATTGGACAGATCGCGGTCCGCGACCGCCCGACGCGCCTCGTCGAGCGCCTCGGCGGAGGCGTCCAGCGCGGTCACCCGCCCCGGCGCCACGCACGCCGCGAGGTCGGCGGTGATGGTGCCGGAGCCACACCCGACGTCGAGCACGGCGGCGCCGCGGGCCAGGTGCGGCTTCAGGTAGGCGGCGGAGTTGTCGACGGTACGCCACCGGTGCGACCGCAGCACACTCTCGTGCTGCCCATGCGTGTACATACCCCCGACCTTACGCCCCACTTCCCATATTCTAGGAACTACGTCTCACATCATGGACAACGGGCTCCCGCCGGGGAAGCAGGTTATTCGAGGCCGGCGGCGGAGCGGATGGGTGGCTGACGGGAATCCCACAGCGGGCCAGCCGGGCCTGGTCGGGCGGCGAAGTCCTGTCGCACGTCCACACCAGGCAGGCGACAGGGGCGCCTGCCCCACCAGTGGGAGGACCCGATGAGGATCACGAGGCGGGGGGCGGCACTCGCCGCCGCCGGCATGGCGCTGGCCGCCGCCGTGGCCGGGCTGGGGCCGGTCGGTGCGCTGGCCTCCAGCCACCGCGAGGCACCGCTGATCGCCGCTGACCCGGCGGTCGACAACACCGATGTGTACGCGTTCGTCAGCCCGGACCGGCCCGGGTACCTGACGTTCATCGCGAACTGGATCCCGTTCGAGGAGCCCAACGGCGGGCCGAACTTCTACCCGTTCGCCACCGACGCGTCGTACAACATCTTCGTCGACAACGACGGGGACGCGAAGCCCGACGCCACCTTCCAGTTCACCTTCAACAACATCGACAGGCGGGGCACCAACACCTTCCTCTACAACAACGGGCCGGTGACCTCGCTCAACGACCCGAACCTGCTGTTCCGCCAGACGTACACGCTCAAGTCGTCGTTCCACGGGCAGCCGTTCAAGACCCGGATCTCCGGCGCCCCGGTGGCGCCGTCCCGGGTGGGCCCGGCCTCGATGCCCAACTACGCGGCGCTGCGCCAGCAGGCCACGCTCACCCTGCCCGGCGGCTGGAAGACCTTCGCCGGCCAGGCCGACGACCCGTTCTTCCTCGACCTGCGCGTCTTCGACCTGCTGTACGGCGGCAACCTGAGCGAGGTCGGACAGGACACGCTGGCCGGGTACAACGTGAACACGATCGCGCTCCAGGTGCCGTTCAAGGATGTGGCCCTCAACGGCGACGCGCAGCGCAACCCGGTGATCGGCATCTGGTCCACCACCGACCGGCAGCGGGTACGCATCAGCGGGCAGCCGGGCCACGCCCCCAGCGGCAACGACCGGGTACAGGTCTCCCGGCTGGGCAACCCGCTGGTCAACGAGGTCGTGGTACCGGCCGGGCTGAAGGACGCGTTCAACGCGCTGCCGCCCAGCCAGGACGCGGCGGTACCGCAGCTGGTGCAGCGGGTGCTCGACCCGGAGGTACCCAAGCTGATCCAGGGGATCTACGGGATCACCGCGCCGGCCGCGCCGCGCAACGACCTCGCCGAGATCTTCCTGACCGGCATCACCACCAAGGCCAACGGACCGATCAAGGCCAATCTCAACTCGCAGCTGATGAACGCGGACGTCGACCCGCAGGCGTTCCGGCCGTCGGAGATGCTGCGGCTCAACCTCGGCGTGAAGCCGGCGGCCAACCCGAACCGGCTCGGCGTGCTCGGCGGCGACCTGCAGGGCTTCCCGAACGGGCGGCGGCTGACCGACGACGTGGTGGACATCGAGCTGCAGGCGCTGGAGGGTGCGGCGCAGTCCGGCAAGCTGGTGGCCGCGCTGGCCGCCGGTGACAAGGTGAACGCGAACGACAACGCGTTCGGCGCCACGTTCCCGTACGTCGCGCTGCCCAACGTGGGCGCGGTGAACCGGGGCGCCGGTACCGCCAAGGCCGGTCCGGCCGCGGCGCCCGGCACCGCCGCACCGCAGCACGCGGCGAACGCCCGGGCCATGCCGGG